>NZ_JBFRGE010000044.1:0-51415 GCF_052115185.1 Paenibacillus sp. 2TAB19
CCATAAGTAATTATTAATTATTTTTGATAGAACATCAGCTAAGATATATATGATTTTCCTTTTAGCATGTCTCGATGATGAACATAGTACCCACGATCTTGTAACATTGTTACGTATTCGGGTTCGCCACTGCTATACAACCATTTTCTATTTAGTTCCTTAAATACTGTTTCAACTTGGTCTGCGGTAAGCCTGACAGTCGTAGACAGGTACAAAAGTTCCTTAACTTCATCACTAATAGTAATTTCTTCAATCTCACCGAACGATGCTATCAATGCCATAATCGTTGACTCTTTATCTGGTATTAATTTAACATTCTGAAATACAATATTGTTTCCTTTAGCATCAAAAGAATAACTTTCTTTTAAAATCACTGTAGGGTTATTTACGCCAATATAGATAATATTAGAAATATTATGACTAATATTGAAGATAGTACTAGCATCATCTAATAAATAAACGATACTATTATTAGAATTCGTCATTTTCTCAAGAAGCGTATCCAACTCACTTTGGGAGACTGCAACATATTCATAATTTTCTAGTATCACCTGATCTGTAGTATACTTATTTATCACTTCTAATTTTGATCTCTTTTCAAAATATTGACGAGAATTAAACGATACATCTTCTATATTCACACCAAAAACCTTAGCGATTTCCAAATGCAAAGAATCATTATGTTCATTGATATTTTGTAATAATTGAAGTTGACTTGTGTAAAATCTTTGCATAAGCCACGTTTTTAACCTTCCATCCAAATAATAACCAACGATCGTATCTACTTCAAAATTCTCTATTAATTCTTCTAATGTTCTTATTTGCATTCCATTACTTAGTACAATTGCAAACTTAATATTTCTCTTCAACATATATTATCTACTTCCTCTCCTTTAGCTACTTCCTCTTCAACTCCTGACTAACATTAATATATTGGTATTTCTTGGTGATTTATCACTCATACCGATCAATCATCGACCTAATTGTAGTCTTCATCTGCTCCCTTATGCTTAACGGGCTTATGACTTCGACATTGCTCCCTTGACTAAGAAGCCACATGATACAGCCTTTCCCATACACTTCTGCTTCGATTAGCCAGCCCTCATCCATTTGTTTGACTACTTCTGCTGTCGGTAATCGATCCAGCACTGCTGATAGAGAAGAACCGAAATAGTTAAATCGAAGCGTGATCAATTCACCGGCATACATAAACTGAGCACGTTTCCTTTACTCTCCCACTTCTACTCTGTTTTTCTCTGGAATAACGAATCTATCGGCTAATATTTCAAAAGATACAATTCGATCCAATCTAAAAAAAGCTGGCGACTCATATTCACTGCCATCAATAAAGGCAATCAAATAATAATAAAATTCAGAGAAGATAACGGATACTGGCTTTATCTTTCTTCTGGACTCCGTCCCATTCATCTTTTCATAACGAATTTCAATCATATTCTGTTTTCTAATGGTGAAGCAGATGTCCCAGATCATTTTTAACAACGGTTTGTTATGCGTTATCGATTGAAAATGAATTAATTCATTGCCTATAAACTCTTTGATGGCTTTTCTCTCCATGCCTGTAACCAGATCAAGTATGGACTGAATGAGTCCGTTCATCTCATCTTTGGTAAATGCTCGACTCTCAATGATGATCTTCGTGATAGCCAACACTTCCGCACCAGACAAGCTCTTATCATCCGCTATATTTTTTATATAACCCTTTTTAAGGTAATCATAGATAACCTCATGACCTGGATAATATTCAGCTAAATAAGCTCTAATATCCTCCAAGTAGCGTTGTACCGATTTGTTATCTATCCCGAATTCATCTGAAAGCATACGCTTGTTCAATACTTCTCCTCGGTTAAGTCGGTCATGCAGCAGTAGAATTCTATTAGACTTTGACTCTTTGCTCATTCGATCACCACTTTGACGATAATTGCCTGCAAGGGATATCTTACCATAGTTGGTTAGACATATTCTGTCCAACTGGATAAAAAAAGACGGAAGGGATCTGCTGTATGCAGTTCCCTTCCGTCTTTCTTTATTTGAAAAATTAATTAAACTTCCTCTGCCTTAACCCCTCGAACAGCAGCACCGCCGTAGCGGTTGCAACGTTCAAAGATTCGGACCCGCCTGGCATCGGGATGATGACCGACTCGTCCAACTGCAGGCGCACGTCCTGAGATAAGCCGTCGGACTCGCTGCCCATGAGCAGCCAAGTCGGCTGCTTCCAATCGTAGGAGTAGCAGGTATGAGTAGCCTGCAGACTTGTACCCACAAGCTTGATGCCCCGCTCCCGGGCTGCCGACATCAGTTCTGTTAGATCGCCTTCGATGATCGGCAGATGGAACATCGACCCCATCGTTGAGCGAACCGTCTTCGGATTGTATAGATCGACGCAGCCTTTGCCAAGAATGACGGCATCTGCCGCCACCGCGTCCGCGCTGCGAATGATCGTGCCGACATTGCCTGGATCGCGCACACCATCGAGCACGATGACGAGACTATTTTCACGGTAAAGCGCGCTTTGGTCATGCTCCGGCTTGGACACTACCGCGAAGACAGGAGGCGGCGTATCCGTCCCTGTGCACTTGGCCATCACGGGCCGTGAAGCTTGAACCCATTCCGCTGCCTTAGCAGCCTCATAGCCAGTCGTGCCTAGCTTAGACTCTTGCCTTAGCTCAACAGGGATGCCTCGTTCATTATCATAAATGATGACGGAAACATCGATGCCGCTCTTCAGCGCCTCTATTACGAGATGAACGCCTTCAATAATAAATTGACCGCTGCGGTCGCGATGCTTCTTATCAAGCAACGAAGCCCATTGCTTCACGCGTTCATTTTGGATCGAAGTAATAAGTAGATCATAATTAGGATTCATAAGTGTCGTTAGCCTAGCCTTCCGAATATGCATTTTCTAAATTTCGAACATCCGAGTTTTTACCGACAATAACAAGCACATCATTCATACGAATAAGATCGTCGGCATACGGAGCGATGTTCATCTCCGGACCCGTCTTGATCGCCATAACATTACATTTGTATTTTGCGCGAATGTCCAGCTGCTTAAGGCTCTTGCCCACCATCGCATTGGACGCTTTCATCTCTACAATACTATAATCATCCGATAGCTCGATATAGTCGAGAATATTCGGCGACGCCAAATGATGCGCCAAGCGAAGTCCCATATCCCGCTCCGGGTATATCACTTTGTCAGCGCCTATTTTCGAAACCACCTTGCCATGGAGCTCGTTCTGCGCTTTGACAATTAACGTCTTCACGCCTAGATCCTTTAAGATGATGGTTGTCAAAATGCTTGCTTGTATATCTTGTCCAATCGCCACGACTACAACGTCGAAGTTTCGTACGCCTAGCGCCCTCAGCGCTTCTTCATCTGTGGAGTCGGCCGATACTGCGTGTGTCACCGTGCCTACAACATCCTGAATGCGATCCTCGCTCGAGTCAATGGCCAGAACCTCATAACCCATTTCCGTCAAAGCTTTTGCTACGCTGGAGCCGAAGCGCCCCATGCCGACAATCGCGAACTGTTTCTTGGACATAACCGTAATTCCTCCTAAACTAAGCATGGTTCGAAGTGGAATTCTGTATCGTCACTCTAGTATAACATACGACCGCGACAAGGATGAAACAAGGCCCCGCAGGGAATAGTAACGACGTAACTCAGAACGATGCAGGAGGATGCGACAACATGAATAATGTTACCGTTGATTTGCGTCAAGCCATTATTAATCGAGTACAAGCCAATTCCGTAYAAGATCTGACTGAGGTCATCGAGGAATCAATCGGAGCAGACGAGAGAACTCTCCCAGGACTCGGCGTTCTATTCGAGATGATATGGCAGCAATGCAGCCAGCCTGAGCAGCAACGCATGGTTGAAGCATTGCACCAGCAATTGCATCAAGGAGAAAATCCTAGTCCTAGCTAGCTCATTACCGGCGACTCCTAATAATAAGTTGCTGCGCGGTAAACGATATTGCCGCCGACTATCGCACAAGTTACCCATGGCAGCTTCTCGTAACGGTCAACAATAATGATGTCCGCCGCTTTGCCTGGCTTGATGGAACCCAGCTCATCATTCGTGCCCAAAGCTTCGGCCGGATGAAGCGAACCCATCTTCACCGCCTTAGGCAAAGCGGCAATCCCCTCATCCGCCAGCTTGAATATTGCCGCCAGCATCGATGAAGGATGATAATCCGAGCAAATGATATGAGCTGAGTCAGAGGAGATCGCATCCACGGCTCTCAAGTTGTTGTCATGCGATGCGCCCCTCACAATATTAGGAGCCCCGACACATACGCGTTGCCCCTTACTCGCGGCATAACTCGCCGTTTCCAAATTAATCGGAAATTCACATACGGTAGCGCCAAGCTTCGCAGATTGATCCACGCTATCCTCCGTATCATTATCATGAGATGCAATCGCTATTCCATTCTCCATCGCTAACTTCCCCAGCTCGTGCAAGCGTATCCAATCCACCTGCTCTCTGCGCTTCGCCAAATCATCTACTATTAATGCAACTTCATTTCGATCAACGCCTTGATTTTTCATGACATAATGCTCAAACGATCCAGGCTTGCGGTACTGTCCTTGTCCGGGCGAATGATCCATGAACGACAAATAGTCAATCTTCCTGTCGCGCAAATAGTTTTCAACGACGGGCATCCCAGTCAAATGCGATACCTCGTAACGAAGATGAATGCGATTGCGCACGACCGATCTATTCGCTCGGTAACGATTAATGAGTTCAATCATCTCCGTAAGCAGATGATCTCCGCGAAGACTGATACCCACCCCAAGCGATAACGAATGATACATCGTCGTAACGCCATGGAGCGGCAGCTTGCGCTCGAATTCGAGCAGCGCCATTTGAAGCGGAAACAGCGTATTGGGGCGAGGCTGTATTTCCTTCTCGATTGCATCGCAGTGAATATCAATTAGACCTGGAAGTACATACTTATGTTGTGCATCGATAACCGCAGCATCCGAATGGCTGCTCATCCAGCGACTCATCTCGCCATCATTGGCAAGCACGGTTTCTATCCGACCGTCTGCTATCCCTAATGCAACGTCTGCAATCTCGTCCTCCATCACAACCTTGCCGTTTTTGATCAATATCGGCCGTGTCCGCGAGTCAGGCTTCGTAATCGATAAATTATTCATATGACGCTCATTCCTCTTTCACCTATACATATTTTATAAGATTAACATAAGCTCGCATCATTAATCATATCACGCCTAAGCTCCATTAACGTCCGACAATAAACAGAAAAAGCCTGCGCTCGCGCAGACTTTTTCATTGACCTTGCTATCGTCGACTATTCAGCATTTCCCGAAACAAAAACGCGAGTTTCAAACGCAGCAAATTATCCGTTTGCCGAAGCGGCAGGCCAAGCACCTTCTCCAGCTTCTCGATTCGGTAAGCAGCGGTATTCCGATGGATGAACAGCGCTCTGGCCATTTCATTCATATTGCCGTCGCAAGCGATAATCGTCTCGAGCGTAAGCAGCAGCTCAGCCCGTTGCATCCTCTCGGTACGATCCTTCAAATCCCGCCTCTTCTCCAAAAGTTGCGGTTCGTCCGGCAATAGCTTGCTCAAGTACTTCCCGACATAGTCCTCCATGGATGCCTGGGGTAAAGTTCCGAATAACGCCTTCCATTCGTTAACCAAATCGTCCCCGTCAGCTTTTCTGTTCACAATCGGTTCCATCTGCATCAACCTCCGTGAGCGTTTCTAGAGTGCGTTGCTCTTCTCCTTCTTCCTGGGCAAGAAACATTCCAAGCCTGCGCGCGATTGGTTCGTACCGAGTCCTTCTTCATAAACGGCCTTTCCTCTAAGCAGCGTCATTCTCACTTTGMAGCCGAGCTCCCTATCCATATAAGGCGTTTGCATGTGCCTTTGAAATAACCGATCAGCCGTTAAACGGTATCCGCCGTTTAAATCCACCAGTACGAGGTCCGCGTCATGGCCGACTTGGATCGCGCCCTTCCTGTGATGAAGGCCGAAGCGCCGAGCGGGAGCGCTTGACAGTAATTGGCTAATTTGCGTTAACGGTATGCCTCGCTTCAAATGCCCTTCGTCAACTAGCAGCTCCAGCGAGCTCTGGGCTCCCGAAATGCCTCCCCAAGCCGCAAACATATCCGTATGCTCCTTGAGCCCGGCAGGACAAGGCGAATGATCGGAAGCAATGAGATCAATTAAGCCCAGATCCAGACATTGCCACAGCTTCGCTTGTTCGGCTGCGCTCCTCAACGGGGGCGCGCACTTGGCGACCGCCCCCAAATGCGCGAAGTCATCCTCCGTCAGCGTCAAATAATGCGGACAAGTCTCCAGCGTCACATCCTGCCCGGTCCGCCTGGCATGCCAAATAACCTTCACGGCTGCTTCGCTGCTAATATGGGCGAAATGCAGACTGCAGCCTGCTTGCTTCGCATAATCCAGCGCTTTCGAGACCGCCTCCAGCTCGGCTTCGATCGGACGCGAAGCCGAATAGTCGAACGCGCCGCTGCGCCCCTCCGATAAAGCCTGCTTGGAAAGTCTCATTACGATGTCTTCATCCTCGGCATGAAGCACAAGCACTTTGCCAAGCTCCGCAATCCTCTTCATTCCCTCCAGCAGCGTTCCGTCGTCGCTTCGCCGGAACGCCTCCTCATGCTCGTCGCCAGGGGATGACATAAACGCTTTAAACCCAACGACTCCCGCTCTCGCAAGAAGCGGCAGCTGCTCCAAGTAACCTGGCATCAAACCGCCCCAGAAGCCGTAATCAACTAGCGATACGCCACACGCGCGCCTCCGCTTCTGCTCCAACGCGGCCACAGTCACGGTCGGCGGCACGCCATTCAACGGCATATCGATGAATGTCGTACAGCCGCCTGCCGCCAGCGCGTTTGAACCCGTGGCATACCCTTCCCAGTGCCCGAACCCCGGTTCATTGAAATGGACATGCGCGTCTATCATTCCCGGCAGAACAGCCAAGCCGTCAGCATCGATCACGCGGGCGCCGCTGCGTTCCAATGATGCTCCAATTTCCGCTATGCGTCCGTCTCGGACGCCAATCTCTGCCTTCTCGACACGATCCTCAAATACGACAAGACCGTTAATAACGACAAGATCATACGGCAATGCGGTTACCCTGTTATCCATCATCCGTATCGTTCACTCCATTCGTCATCCCTAGCTGCTTTACCCTCGAACTCATATCCGCTTCCTCTGGGCAAGCTAGTCGTCGATACCGATCAGCTTAGCCGGGTTCTCGGCGATCATCTTATAGATGTCTTCCGGCGCGAACTGGTAATCCAGCATCGAAGCTACCATCGTTCGCATGCCTTGCACCGGTGACGGAGCGGCGCGGATGCCGTAATCCGTGCCGAGCACGAAACGGTCGATGCCTACCTCCTTGATCGTCTTCATCCATTTCACCGCGTTGGAGAAACGTCCCAATTCTGCGCCCATGTCCATATATTCCTTCTCGACATAATAGTGCGTTCGCGGAACGTCCGGGTATAACCAGTCGACCAGACAAGCTTCCAAGAACGCCCCCCTTGCGGCAGCCTCTTTCTGTTGCTCGATCGTCATGCTTCCCCTGACCGGATGCGCGATCAGCACCTTCTTGATGCCGTATTCTTCGGCAAGATCGAGCAAACGAAGCGCCTCCGGCACAGACACATGCCCCGTATTCAAGTAAACCCCCGGCTTCTGCGCCACCAATGTAAGTATTTCGTCAAGCTCCTCGGATATCGGCCCCTCTACGGGAATAGACGTCGCAACCGACAATTCCTTCTCGGCAAACTTTGGAAAAGCGTCCTTGAATGGCACAAGCTTGCCATCAATCAGCGTAGATTCGCGTTCCGCCGAATGGCGGGTGCAATGCGATCCGAAGCTGATGAAGCGGCACCCCTCCTCGATATGGAGCGCCGTCTTGACGGCTCTTGGATTCATGCCGCCGTGACCCGAATTCATTAGGTAGCCGCCGTACGTATGGATGCCTGGAACGTGACGGTTGACCACCCATGCCATGCCCGATGCGCCGCCGAATACATCATAATACACGATGCTCTTCATGCCTGCGGCTGCTGCTTCCTGCGCAACCTGAATGGGATCGAAATGTCCTGGATTGGAATTCAATACGGGCCCTGCGTGCACATGGCTGTCGATCGCCCCGATGAGCAACTCATCCGGCAGCTCCATCGAGCGGCTGTAAAACGATTCCTTCCATTTGGAGCGGTCCGGTGTACGTAGAATCGGTTGTTCATAGTTCAGCATGTTATAATTCCTCCTATAATTGTAGTCGTCTCATACGTGCGGTGATCAGCCTTTGACCGCGCCGGCCATTACGCCAGCGATGATTCGGGAACTGAATGCGAAATAAATGACCGTAACCGGCAGCATGGAAAGCACCATGCCCGCCATTAGCTGAGGATAATTCGTGCTGTGCTGGGATTTAAAAAAAGACATCCCGAGCGGAACGGTCCGCATCGCCTCATCCTTCAACAGTACAAGGGCGAACGAAAACTCGTTCCAACAGGCAAAAAACTGCAATATGGCAACTGTAGTCAACACCGGCACAGCCATAGGCAAAATAATTTTCCACATCGCCCCGCTGAAGCTCAGTCCGTCGATAGCGGCTGCTTCTTCGATTTCCTTAGGAATGGCTACGATATAGCTCGTTACGAGCAAGATCGGCAACGATAAGTTAAAGGCAACATACGGAATGATAAGCGTAAACCATTGATCGGCGAGTCCCGACTGCTTGAACAGCAGATAGACGGGAACGAGCAGGGCATGTATGGGCACCAGCATACCGAACAAATAATAGAAGACCATCAGCTTCTTGCCTTTGAATTGCAATCTGGCTACCATGTAGCCTGTTACGAATGCAATCAGTACGATCAGAATGACCGACAGCAGCGTTACCCTTGCGCTATTCCAAGATAGCTGCAGCATGTTCGTCAGCTTGATCGCTTCCACATAATTGCCGAACTGCAGCTTCTCCGGCAGCTTCAAAATACTGTTCGAAAACTCCGGCTGCGTTTTTAAAGATGAATAACCGATCCATACGAGCGGAAATATGCAGCTGAACGTAAACAGCATCATCGCCGTATTGAGCAGCGCCTTCTTGAGCCCCCGCGAATATTTGGCGTAATTCCTTTCCATCGTCTCATTCATCTACGCTTCACCTCCGTTGTTGCCGCGTTTCCTTTGCAGCAGAAAGGTGCTAAGCAAAATAATGAGCATCGTCAGCGCCATGATCGTTATGGCAAGCGCGGAACCGTAACCATATCGGAATCTCAAAAATGACGTTTCATAGGCGTACAACGCCATTACGGACGAAGAATTACCCGGTCCGCCTCCGGTCATCGCGTAAATATGCTCGAATCCGCGCATATTGTTGGCGATACAAAGCAATGAAGCAACCATAAGCGTCGGTCTCGCCAGCGGAATCACCACATACCAGGCCTTGCGGAAGCCCGTTGCTCCGTCGATCTCGGCGACTTCAAGCACCTCCTTATTAATAGAGGAAAGTCCCGCAAGCATGAGCAGCGTGAAGAATCCGATATTTTGCCATGAAAGCGGAATCGAGACGAGCAGCACGATCGGTCCCGATAGATCCAGCCACGATTGCACGAATCGCCCCAGTCCAAGCACTCTCAACATTTCATTCAGCAGGCCGTTGTTATAGTTGTAAATAAGCGTCCACAGAAACGCGATGATGATCGGCGCAAGCGTCGAAGGAAAGAAGCTCATCGTCCGGTGCAGCCCTTTAAGCTTAACGAGCTTGGACATCAGGAACATCGCGAACACGAAGGCGATCCCGACTTGCCCAATCAACCCGTAAATCGTCATGAGCACGTTGTTCAGAAAAGAATGCCAGAACACTTCGTCGCGCAAAATTTCCAAATAATTATCGAGACCGATGAAGCTCAGCTTCGGCCCGCCTGTCCAAGAATAGAAGCCGTATCTAAAGGCAGATAGAATCGGAAGGAGTACAACAAAAGAGTAGATCACCAGCCCCGGCAGCAAATACAACAGCAGCAGCCACCCGGGAGGACGCAATGCTTTGCCCATTTTATCACCTCATCGTTATGGTTAATCAGGGGGGCAATCCGCTCTGGGATTGCCCTCTCCGGATTCACTGTTATGGTTTGGACAACAGCGTCTCGTACGCCTTTTGTGTCTCTTTCGCCATCTGCTCCGGTGTCTTGGAGCCGGACATGACGCTTTGAATTTCCGTATTGATAACCTCGACAACGGAAGCATCGAACCACAAGTCGAATATTTTCGTTGCATCGGCTGCCGCGCTCGCCTCGTAAGCGCCGAGAGCGACCGGATGCAGTTTAGCTGAGTCGAACTCACCAGGATCGTAGGCTGGGAAGCCTCCGACCTCCGCCATCAGCTTCGCGCTCTCCGACCCTGTCATGTAATCGAGCAGCGTAATAATGGCTTCAAGCTTCGGACCAGGCTGAATATCGGCATTTACGCTATAATACACGCCTGCTCCGCCCGATGAACTGAGCGGGTTGCCCTTGCCTCCGTCAATCGGCGGAAATACGGCGACCTTCGTCTCGTTCGTCACAGCTTCCGGAGCATTGTTCACAATGTTCATCGCCGACCAAATCCCGCTGACGAATGCTGCCGACCGCTCCTCGAAGTAATAAGTTACCATCGTATCCCCGTCAATGGAGTTCATATCTTTATTCAAGTATCCGGATTTGGATAGATCGGACATGATCGAAATCGCCTTAATGAACGCAGGATCGTTAAACGAAGCCCCGCTTCCCGCCAATATCGATTCCGTCCATTCCGGTCCCGTCGAACGGTCGGTCAAAGCGCTGATCCAGCTCGAGAGCGCATAGCCCTTAGCCTTATCTCCATACGAGAATAGGTTGATGCCTTTGTCCGCCAGCTTCTTGCCTGCATCCATCAGCTCGTCCCAAGTCTTAGGGAACTCGTTATAGCCAGCTTCAGCGAACATCTTCGCATTGTAGTAGATGAGATGCGTTGGGCCCGCGGCAATCGGAATGCCGTAAACCTTACCGTCGCGCGTACCGGCTTCAAGCGTTCCTGCACGATAGCCGTCGCGCCATTCCGGTCGCTTGTCCAGTTCCTCGTTCAGCGGCAGTACGATCTCGTTGTTAACGAAATTCGTCATCCACGAGCCCGGTACGATGAACACGTCCGGCATATCGTCGGCGGCAGCCAGCGATTGCGCTTTGATCGAGTAGTCCTCGTTCTGCTGCTGCTCTTCGATAATTTCGATATTGGGATAATCCTGCTTGAACCGCTTCAGACCATCCAGCACGGCGGTGTCCTCCGGGCTTTTGCCGATGTTGGAATCCATGTAACGGTGCATGAGTGTAATCGATATTTTACCGTCGCCGGACGGCTCGTCCGTACTCTCCCCGGATGTCCCTGTATTGGAGCAAGCCCCTAACAACAGTGCAACAACAACGAAACAGCTAAGAACAATTGAATACTTTCTCATCTATTCTCCACTCCCTATATGTTTTGGCGACAGTTACGAACTGTTCTCTATTTGGCATCCGAAATTGGATACAATATTGGCTAAAAAAATTAGTACTGAAAAATATCGGACAGGTTCAGTACATTCGTCGTCGACACTGTGAAATTGAGCGAGCGCTCGATCTGGAGCAGATGCTCCGTCATAATTCGTGCAGCCTGTTCCCCATCCTTGCGAACGATGGCCCCGATCAAATCCTCATGATCATGGCAAAAGTTCTGGTTCGTTCCGTATAGGGCAATGATGACGGCCGTTAACGAAATCAATTCCTCCAAAAAGTGATAATAATACGTATTGTCCGCTAGCTCGGCGAGCTTTAAGTGAAAGTCGACGGTTACATCGAGCGCGCCTACGATGTCTCCGGCATGGCTTGCCTGGTGTTCTTCCTTCAGCAGCGCCTCCAATTGGGCAATTTGTGCCGGTACGACGATGCCGCATAGCTTGCTAACCATGGCGGACTCGATGATGCGCCTCATTTCGAATACGGCTCTTGCCTCTTCGACGCTCGGGCAGGAAACGAATGCCCCCCGATACGGAATAACGGTAACGAGCTTCTCCATCGCCAACCGGCGCAGCACGTTTCGAATCGGCGTTCTGCTCACTTGAAAAGCTTCGGCAAGCGAATCCTCCACTAACTGCATGTTGGGCAGCAGCTTATGCTGCGTAATCGCCAGCTTGATGTCTTTATAAATTTCCATTTCCTTCTTTTTAGACATGGCCCTCCCCCTTTTGGTTGAAGCATCGTTCATCCCTTCGGCCGAAGAATATGTTAAATATAGTGACATTGTAGTTGTGTTTCTTCCGATGCGTCAATGGATAAGCGTTAATTTCGGCATTGTGCATAATTAAAGCGATTACAAATTAACATGGTTAAATATTGATAGCGCTTTCCTCATTTTTATCTGACATACATATAACATGAAATGGGTTGAACGAACAAAAAAACTGCGGCTACAAGAGCCGCAGTTCGCGCAATCGAACTATTTTATTCGGAATCGTCTTCCTTCGGTATGAATTGATAAATGTCTCCTGTCTCGAATGAATCGATTAGACGGTCCAGCCACCGATAATATTTGAGCGCTTCTTCGATCTTGGCCGCATCGTTGTCGAGTACCTGCAAGAAATTCTGCTCATCCTCATGCTGACGCTTAAGCTCCGCAATCTCCTTTAATGAACGAGACAGCACATGCTTGTTTTGCTCCAGAGCCTTTCTCCATTTAATCGAGAAGAAATCGGCGAAGTTCTGATGCCAATCGGGAACAGCCTCATACAAGTCTTTGCGCGAGCCCTTGCCCCATACCTTATTGATCATCTTCAGATCAAGCAAGGTTCGCATGCCTGTACTCATTGACGTCTTGCTCATGCCCATCGTATGGCTCATTTCGTCGAGGGTGACCGGCTCTTGATTGAAATACATATTACCGTATAAGTGCCCAATGGATAAGGTAACGCCGTATAAGTCCATATTTTTGCCGATCGATTCGATAACACGTCTGCGCGTACGCTGTAGCTTGTCTATCTGTTCGTCCGTTAACGCTGCAAGTTCATTCATTATGTTCCTCCAGGAGGGATCGTATCCCCGTTCAATCCTACAAGAAGTATTGTAATCAAATGCTTGTCTATATGTAAAGATAGCGTTTGGATCGAAAAAGGGAGTTATACGGAGCATTCCGTACGAAAAGTTTGTAAAGTTAAAACTGTACGTACATTACGAAGGCTCACGCGTTTTGACCTTTACAGGAATAACCACCTACACTTGTAGGAGACAAATATTGCACAAGGGGGATATGAAATGGCCATTATAGAAGCCAAGAGGCTGACCAAAATTTTCGGACCCGATCCGAAAAAAGCGATTCCGCTGCTGGATAAAGGATGGTCCAAAGAAAAAATCCACGCGGAAACGAAACTTACTGTCGGTGTTAACCAGGCCGAATTCGCCATCGAGGCCGGTCAAATATTCGTTATTATGGGCTTGTCCGGGAGCGGCAAGTCGACGCTCGTCCGTCTGATCAATCGGTTGATTGAGCCGACATCGGGCCAAATCTTATTCAATGGAACAGATGTACTAAAGATGAATGCTGAGCAATTGCGTCAATTCCGCCGTAAGAACGTCGGAATGGTATTCCAGAAGTTCGCGCTGTTCCCGCATCGCACCGTTATTCAGAATATCGAATACGGCTTAGAGGTGCAAGGCATCGATAAGAAGAAACGGCGCGAGATGGCGATGCAGTCCTTGGAGCTAGTCGGTCTTTCCGGTTGGGCGAACAGCTATCCCGAGCAGCTTAGCGGCGGCATGCAGCAGCGCGTCGGGCTGGCTAGAGGGCTCGCGAACGATCCCGACGTCCTTCTTATGGATGAAGCGTTCAGCGCGCTCGATCCGCTGATACGCAAGGATATGCAGGACGAGCTGCTCGAGCTCCAGTCGAAAATGAAAAAAACGATCGTATTCATCACGCATGATTTGAATGAGGCGCTGCGTATCGGCGATCAAATCGCGTTAATGAAGGACGGCAGCATCGTTCAGATCGGCACGCCGGACGAAATTCTGATGCAGCCGGCTAATAAATACGTGGAACGGTTCGTCGAGGATGTCGACTTATCCAAGGTGCTGACCGCTTYCCGCGTAATGGAGAAGGCCGAGACGATAACGATTGAAAGAGGTCCGCGCGTTGCGCTTCAGTTCATGAGAGATCGCGGCGTTTCCAGTCTGTATGCCGTCGACAAGATGATGAAGCTGCTCGGCGTTATTACAGCCGAGGATGCTTCCAGGGCGCTCAAGGAAGGACTAACGCTTCAAGAAGTACTGCTTCAGGAGGCTCCAACCGCAGCACCTGACGCTCTTATTAACGAACTGTTCGAAGGCATGAGCAGTTCCAAGCTCCCCGTAGCCGTCGTCGACGACAGCAACCGTCTTTTAGGCGTCGTATTGAAGGGCGCTGTGTTAGCCGCGTTAGCAGGGAATACCGTGTTCGAGGCAGGTGACTCCGCATGAGTATGAACATTCCAAAGATCCCGTTAGCCGAATGGATCGAATCGCTCGAAGCATGGCTGGAAACGAATTTGGACCCGGTGTTCGGCGTCATTCGCACCGTTGTCGGCGGAACCGTCGGCGGACTGGATACATTGYTGAATAGCGTCCATCCGCTCCTGTTAATCGTTATTTTCACCTTATTGGCATGGTTTATCGGCAGATGGAGGATGGCAATCTTTACTGCTATCGGTCTGCTCGTGATCGACAACCTCGGTTTATGGAGCCAGACGATGCAGACGCTGGCGCTCGTATTAACGGCCGCCATCATATCCGTCATTATCGGCGTACCGATCGGCATCCTATGCGCACGCAACAATAGCGTACAGAAAATCGTGACACCGCTGCTTGACTTCATGCAGACAATGCCGGCATTCGTTTATTTATTGCCTGCCGTCACGTTCTTCTCGCTTGGCGTCGTTCCAGGCGTCATCTCGTCGATCATATTCGCGATTCCGCCAACGATTCGTTTAACTAACCTCGGCATACGCCAAGTTCCGGCGGAGCTCGTCGAGGCGGCCGACGCTTTCGGCTCGACGCCGTCTCAGAAGCTGTTCAAGCTTCAGCTTCCCATCGCGATGCCAACGATTATGGCCGGCATCAACCAGACGATCATGCTGTCGCTATCGATGGTCGTTATCGCTTCCATGATTGGCGCTCAAGGCGTCGGGGCTTACGTGTACCGCGCCGTAACGCAAGGCAATACCGGTGTCGGATTCGAAGCCGGCCTAGCCATTGTCATCTTGGCCATCATTCTTGACCGTCTGACGCAGCAGGTCATCCGCCGCACGAAAACAACCGGATAATCGGTAACTATTATTAAACGAAGGAGTGGTCTTTTGAAACGAAACAGATTATTCGTAATCGCAGCAGTCGTACTCGCCATTGCACTAGTAGCAGGATGTTCAACGTCTAATAACGGTGGCAAGTCGGGCAAAAAAATAACGCTCGCCTATGTCGCATGGGACTCCGAAATCGCCAGCACTTATGTGCTCAAGGAAGTATTGGAGCAAAAGCTCGATTATAAAGTTGAGCTGATGCAGGTCGACGCTGGCCCAATGTGGGCCGGCATCTCCGACGGAAGCGCGGACGCCATGGCGGCGGCTTGGCTGCCGACAACGCATGAATCGTATGCCGCGAAGTATGAAGGCAAGTACGATGATCTAGGCGTAAATCTAGATGGAACGAAGATCGGACTCGTCGTTCCGCAGTATATGGACATTAACAGCATAGAGGATTTGACGGACGAGGTAGGCGCAAGTCTCGACTATACGATTATCGGCATCGAGCCGGGCGCAGGACTAATGATCTCGACGGAGAAAGCGTTCGACGAATACGGCTTGCGCGATAAGTGGACGCTGCTTGAGAGCTCTTCGGCGGCAATGACACAACAGCTTGAGAAAGCGTACGCCGATCAGAAGCCGATCGTCGTTACCGGCTGGACGCCGCATTGGAAGTTCGCCAAAATGGATCTGAAGTATTTGGAAGATCCGAAAAACGTCTACGGCGGCGACGAGCAGATTCATACCGTTGCCCGCAAAGGACTGAAGGATGATCTGCCTGAGGCTTACGCATTCCTTGACGCTTTTAATTGGACACCGGATGAAATGGCCGATGTCATGATCCAAATCCAAGAAGGCAAGTCGCCGGAGGATGCCGCCAAGCAATGGGTGGAACAGAATCCGGACAAAGTGAACGCTTGGATCAAATAACAAATATTCAATGCAAGAGGGCCGCTCCCGATTGGGAGCGGCCCTTGTTTGTCATGAACGACTAGTCCAAGCAGAACGGTTGAAGTCCAAGCGGCAACGGAGCGGGACGCTCGCAGCTGCTCTTCATCTTGTAATGCACGCCTTGTTCGGATGCGTCATGGAAACCATGCATCGCTTCAAGCACGTGGAAAGCCAGCTCGCCGCTAACGCGCGGTTTGCGGCCGGTAAGAATCGCTTTCGCCATATCGGCTGCGCCGACGCCGCGGGCGTTCTCGGAGTAGCCATGGGCAAGAGGGATTTCCTTCCACTCTTTCTGTCCAGGGCGATTAATATAGATCGGGCCGCCGAAGCCGTTCGGATCCGGAACTTGCATCGTGCCCACGCTGCCGTATACTTCGATACATGGAAGACGCGAACCGCCTTTCACGTCGAAGCTCGTAAGCAGCGTGCCGATAGCGCCGGAAGCGAAGTCCATTACGCCTGCGATATGCGTCGGCACTTCAACTTGCACCTTCTGCCCGTATTTCGGCTGGCTCGTAATCGTACGTTCAGGGAAGGAAATACGCGCCGAGCCTGTTACGCGATTAATTGGTCCAAGCATCGCGACTAGCGCAGTCAGATAGTAAGGCCCCATATCGAACATCGGACCGCCGCCGTGCTGGTAGTAGAACTCAGGAGCCGGATGCCAAGATTCGTGGCCTCCGCCTACCATGAATGCCGTAGCGCCGATCGGCGTGCCGATCCAGCCATCTTCGATCAGCTTAATGCTCGTTTGGATGCCGCCGCCAAGGAATGTATCAGGCGCGCTTCCTGCATATAGACCTTTCTTGCGGGCAAGCTCGAGCACCGCAAGACCTTCCTCGCGCGTAACCGCGAAAGGTTTCTCTACATACACATGTTTACCTGCTTCGAGTGCTCTTAAGTTAACGGAAGCGTGGGCTTGCGGAATCGTCAAGTTAATGACCATTTGAATATCTGGATCGGCAAGAAGCTCGTCGACGGAATAACCTTTGATGCCGTGCTCTTCAGCCTTAGCTTTTGCGCGCTCCACGTCTAGATCGGCGCATGCTACTACTTGCATAGAATCGAATTTGCTTCCGTTTTGCAAATAAATGCCGCTAATGTTGCCCGTACCGATTATGCCTACTTTAATCTTCTCCATGTTCCTTCGTCCCTCGTCCCATATCATGATTATGAATAATGAATTGCTTCTTACCGTAGTCCTACAGCTGATTGTCCTGCATACCTGTGTACGCTCCGCCTTCTACGCCAGCAGCAACAGCCTTTGCCTTGCCTTCCGCGCACCATAGGAAGCCGCGGCGCATCAATTCCTTAACGGAATCCATCTCGACGATATTCGCTTGGTGACCAAGCGCATTGTAATACACGCGTCCTACGCCCCAACGCTTCGTCCATACGACAGGCATGTCAACCGCTTTGTTAAGCGAGTGCGGCCCAGGCGTAATAGGGAAACGAGTCGTAGCAAGCACTTCTACAGCCGGATCGACATGCAAATAATATTGCTCGGACTTCACCGTGAAGTCTTCCATGTCTTCCGTTAAAGCGCTCGTCGAATTGCGCATGTTCACAACGTATTCCACACCATCATTACCTGGATGAGCGACCCATTGTCCGCCCGTCATGAACTGCCAGTCTACATTTTCGCGGAACGAGTCGCACATGCCGCCGTGGCAGCCTGCAAGACCGACGCCGCTCTGAACGGCAGCCGATACGTTGTCCACGAGCTTCTGATCGATGCGCCCCATCGTCCATACCGGCACGATAAGATCAAGCGCCTTCAACTTCTCTCCATCCTCGAACGCTTCAAGCTTATCGGATACTTCAACCTCGAAGCCTTCCTTCTCAAGCACCTCTTGGAAAATACCAGCGACTTCCTTCGGCTGATGGCCGTCCCATCCGCCCCATACGATCAATGCCTTCTTCATGCTAACTCCTCGCTCTCTCTAGCCCTCTTTAGCTGCTTTCTTGTCTTCTTCTTTCGCTTTCGATACAACCCTATTTCAATTCGCTAATCGATACCCAGCGACGCTGCGCAATCGACAGATCAACCGCCTCAAGTACCTCTTGGCATTTCACGCCGTCATTGAAGTTCGGTACAGGCTGACGATCTTCGGCAAGCGCCTGCATGAATTCAAGCACCTCATGCGTGAACGTATGCTCGAAGCCGATCGTATGTCCTGCCGGCCACCAAGCATCCATGTAGGCATGCGCAGGATCGGTTGCCAGTACGCGGCGGAAGCCTTGTACGTCCTCTGCATCGTCCGTGAAGTACACTTGAAGCTCGTTCATGCGCTCGAAATCGAACTTGATGCTGCCTTTGCTGCCGTTGATCTCGAAGCCGTTCGTACAACGATGTCCGGCAGCGAAGCGCGTTGCTTCGAAGCTTCCGAGCGCACCGTTCTCGAAGCGCGTCATGAACAACGTAGCATCGTCAACCGTCACTTCGCCGCGAGGACCTTCCGCGCTGCCTTTGGCGCTAAGTCCCGTCATAGCCGATGCCAATGGACGTTCCTTGATGAACGTCTCGCTCATGCCGATGACTTCGTTGAATTCGCCGACGAGGAAACGAGCCATGTCGATCAAATGCGCGCCAAGGTCGCCGTGCGATCCCGAACCGGCAATGTCCTTCTGCAGACGCCATACGAGCGGGAAGTTCGGATCGATGATCCAGTCCTGCAGGAACATCGCACGGAAGTGGAAGATCTTGCCGATGCGGCCTTCTTCAATCAGTTTCTTCGCAAGCTGTACCGCAGGCGAGAACCGGTAGTTGAAGCCAACCATATGTTTAACGCCGGCTTTCTCTGCCGCTTCGAGCATCTCGCGGGAGTCCTCGAGCGTCAGCGCAAGCGGCTTCTCGCAGAACAAGTGCTTGCCTTCCGCGGCAGCCGCAAGCGCGATCTCTTTGTGCGCGTCGCTTGGCGCATTAATATCGATGAGGTCGATATCGTCGCGCTTAACGAGTTGTCTCCAATCCGTCTCTACGCTTTCCCAGCCGAACTGCTCGCGGGCTTGCTCGACGCCTTCCGGATCGCGTCCGCAAATCGCCGCCATAACCGGCTTCACCACCGACTTCGGAAAGAACATCGGAAGCGCGCGATACGCATTGCTGTGCGCCTTGCCCATGAACTTGTAGCCAACCATACCTACACGAATTTTTTCCATTTTCATACCGCCTCTCATGAATTAAGTTGTTTCCCTTGCAATCAGGCGTACGGGCAGCAGCTCAAGCTCGCCATCCGCGCCGTCTGCCTTATATTCCGCATCCAACAATCTTGCGGCAGCCCTTCTTCCCATCTCATAAAAAGGGACCGCTACCGTCGTCAGCATCGGACTTATAATTCTAGAACTGTCCGAATCGTCATAGCCGACAAGCGAATAATGACGGCCTGTCTCATACCCTTGCTCGCGCAGCCCTTGCATTAAGCCGATCGCCATCCGGTCATTGGCTGCGAATACAGCATCAATTGCACCTTCTCCTATCGCCTTGCCGATGCGCTCAGCCAGCTCATAACCGYTCTTGCGACTATAGTTGCCTACGAATATATGATTCGCGATTACCGGCATACCTGCTTCTTGGAGCGCAAGCGCGTAGCCTTGCTGCCTATCCGTACTATTCGAGTATTGCTCCGGCCCGTTCAGAAATGCGATTTTGCTTCGTCC
The DNA here is from genome assembly GCF_052115185.1 of Paenibacillus sp. 2TAB19. Lineage (NCBI taxonomy): Bacteria > Bacillati > Bacillota > Bacilli > Caryophanales > Paenibacillaceae > Paenibacillus > Paenibacillus sp. 2TAB19. Next base: position 19,962 of record NZ_JBFRGE010000044.1, read on the forward strand.
GCGCTCTATCAGGTGATTCACCGCAGCTATGCTTCCCGCAATATGATCAGAATCGACTGTTGCATATGATTCCTCGTCATATCGCTGATTAACCAAGCAGAACGGATATCCCTCACGCTTCAATTCCGCGAGCGCAGCCCGCTCCTCTGGCACGTTCTCCGAGCCAAGCACGATGCATGCGTCAATCTTCTGCGTACGGAACAGCTTGGCATAGTCTCTCTCCCCGCCGTATTCTCTGAAAATAAGCAGCAGATCGTAACCGCAGCGCTTAGCCGTCTCGCCGATTCCGCTTAATATTTCCGAGAAATAGTAAGTGGAGAACAGATGCACCTTCGGCACGAATGGCAGAATGACGCCAATGTTGCCGCTCTTCCTTCTTGCGAACTGCTGGGCCAGCGCATTCGGCACATAACCGATCTCCGCCGCGGCTCGCAGCACCCGTTCGCGGGTCTCCTCTTTCATAGGTCCAACATTGTTAAGGACACGAGATACGGTCGCCTCCGAGACGCCGGCCAGCTTCGCTACTTCTTTCCTGCTAATGATCGCTAGCCTCCCGTAAACTCATTTTTGCTGTAAAATTTTATTAATGTACACGCGTACATTATGGCATGAAAACGGTTTATCGTCAATAAACTTATTGGCTTAATTTTATCCGTCGTCTTAATAGACATAAAAAATAACCGCCGGGTTAATCACCCCAGCGGTCTCTTATGCCTGTTAGCCGCGCAGCCTTGAAACGAGCTCCAACTGCCGCTCCGAAAGCTCTCCCGCGTTATAGTCCGCGAATTCGAACGGCTCTGCGAAACTAACCTTTTCCGCATCGTCCACGCCGTAATCCCTCTTAAGCGCCGGTTGCATTTCATCCGATACCCGGAAGAACGTCGACCAGCCTTCCAATATAAACTGCCTCTTCCCTTCCCAATCCTGCGGCACCGGCTTCGCCATCCCCTGCTCGAACGGCGCGAACTCATAGAATTGCGTGGCATGCGCATGACAAGCCAACAGCTTCTTCTCAAGCGCTGAGCCGATATCGACGACGATATCCGCTTTGTACGATGCGCGCATGGAGTAATCCGGCATTAGCAGGAACAGCGGCGGTTCATCCAAGCAAGGCGTATCGGGAACGATATTCGGCACTTTGGCTACGAATGCGGAAGCGTCGGCTACGACCCGTCCCGCATATCGATTGTCGGTATGAGTCCCTCCTTCCGGATGAAAGGCAATGACGATGTCCGCCTTCCAGGAACGAATGCGCCGAATGACGGCTTCCCTCAGCTCCAAAGTCGGAAGAAGCGATCCGTCATGGTTGCCCAGAATCTCATACTCCGCCACGCCTAAATACCTTGCGGCCTCTATCGCTTCGGATGCTCTGCGCCCAGCAAGCGCTTCGCCTGACATCTCGTAGTGTCCCGCATCCCCATTGGTCAAAGAGAGATACTTCACCTGATGGCCCCTCTCGGCCAACAAAGCCGTCGTGCCGCCTGCGTAAATTTCGGGTTCATCCGGATGCGCGGCAATGATAATAACTCGAATAACGTCCTTCACACGCTAGCCTCCTCCGCCAACTTATCAATAAATAAGCGGACTCGCTCTCCTGTTTCGCCCGAATTGTATGAGGCCAGCTCGAATGGTTCCGCATACTGAAATCCGCTTGCCCTCTGCTCCCCGTACAATTCCACAAGCGAAGGCGTCATCTCTCCCGAAACGTGAAGAAAATCCGCTATGTCTCTCAGCAGCCACTGCCGTCTACCTTCCCAGGCCGCGGGCACATCATCCAATCTTCCTTTCGTCCATGGCTGATATTCGAAAAACTGAGATTCATGCGCACCGCAGCCAAGCAGCTTGCTCTCGAGCACGCCGTCGATTCCGACAACGACATCCGCGCGATATCTCTTCTTCATGGAATAGTCCGGCATAATCAAATAAAGCGGCGGCTTATCTAAGCTTCTTGTATCCGGCACGACGTTCTTAACCAATGAGACGAAAGCAGCTGCATCACTTACCGCCTTGCCTGCATAGCGATTGTCCGCATGGGCGCCCCCTTCCGGATGGAATGTTATAACGACATCCGCCTCCCACTCCCGAATCTGCTTAATAATGGCGTTGCGCAGCTCAAGCGTCGGCAGCAATGATCCGTCATGGTTATCTAGAATCTCGTATTCAGCAATCCCTAAGGCCGCTTGCGCCTTCTTCGCCTCTTCTGCCCGGCGTTGCACGAGCTCCTCGCCCGACATTTCGAAATGTCCTCCGTCCCCGTTCGTCAACGACAGAAACTTCACCGCATGTCCGCGCCTTGCGAGAAGCGCCGACGTGCCCCCGGCATACTTCTCTCCTTCGTCAGGATGCGCGAATATGACGATTACTTTCAATGATTCAGCCATTCATTACAGCTCCCCTCAAATTCGACCTATAATCGCTCGGAGTAACGCCTACTTCCTTTTTGAATACCGTAAAAAACGTACTTCTCGACTGGAAGCCGGACTCGGCAGCAATCTCGGCGATCGTCTTGTCCGTCTGCACGAGCAAATATTTGACGAGCTGTATGCGTTCATTCAGAATGTAGCCTGCTACCGTAATTCCCGTTCGTTCTTTGAAGAGGGTGCGGGCGTAATTGACCGATAACGAGACATGGTTAGCCATTTCATCGATCGTCAACATCGGATTGTGAATGTTCACCTTCAAGTAATGGAGCATTTCCTCCACGCGCTCGTCGCGCCTCTCACCCGTCCGCCGCTCGTATAAGCTGACTATAATGGCCTCCGTCTCGCCCTTCAGCTTCTCCATCGCTTCATCCAGCGTGTTGAATCGTTCCAGTTCCGCTCGGATGCCGTTCATGCCGGATGAATTCATTACTTTCCCGAAAGCTTTGTACAAATGATAGATGAGGAACGTCAGCTGCAGCTTGCATTCGTCGTAAGACATTTGGCGCAGCCTGCTTCCCGCTTCGTCCAACAGCCGCATCGCCTTATCGGTCTGACCGAGACGTATGGAGTCGATAAGCCCCGGCGGTATCGCTTCATCCGTTAACGGTATCATGCTTGTCGCCTCATGCTCGTAATCCGTTTCCTGGTATATTCGGCTGTTCCCATCGATGAAGCTAAGCGTTGCAAGCTGGAACGCTTTGTCGTAAACAAGCTTCAAGTTGCAATCCGGCTGATGCAAATCGCTTAAACCAACGGTTAGATTAAGCTTGAGCCATTTCTGCACACTTTCGTTAATTTCTACGAAATAGAATCGAAGGTCTTTCATTTCGTCCTCGGCGTGAACGCCAACGAGAAAGACGAGATGATTGCCGCCGAAATCGACGCTTTCAACCTTCCATGCCTTATGCGCAGCAACGCTTTCGCTTGCAATATTAACGATCATGCTCTTAAGCGTTTTGCGGGAGGAGAAATCATGTTTCTCCGATAACGCCATATACGAATCAATTCTGCATACGGCCAGAACGATGTACGGATAGTCCAAGATCGTACTTACTTCCTGCAGCCGTTTGCGCGCAGCGTCCTCCAGCCTGCCCTCGTTCACCCACTCGCGCAGGTCATCTTCCTTCAGCCTTAGCCGCCCGTCTTGAACGGATTGATTCAACTGCTCGATCTTCTCCGAGAGTATGCCGAACCCTTGTTGAATCTGATGAACTTCAGCTTTCGGCAGCAGCCTTCTTCGCCAGCCGCCCTCGGCGGCCATTTCGAACATGCTGGATACTTGCCTTGCCAGCAAGCTGACGGGACGATGGTATTTTCGCGCGTTCCAGAACAAAATCGCAATTAACAATAGCAGCAGCCCTAAGAACGAATACAAAATTTTATGTTTGAACGATTCCACATTGCGGAACCAATCGTCCATCCTCGCCGAGTAATAAATCGTCCAGTCTTCGATTCCCGCCAGGTCGTAGGATACGATCCACTTGCTGCCTTGGACGCTCGTTCTGAACGTCTCTTTATGTTGCAGTTTCCTCTGCTCGCGCAGTTGATCGTGCAGCGCCTCGTCCGACTGACCGATGATGGAATCGCCGTTGCCGTCCGCAACGTGAATGAATACGCCGCTATCCTTATTCAGCTGAAGCATGGATTTCTGTATAGCATCGTCATTCAGCCTTATGACCAAGAAGCTCCTAGGCGTATTTTTCTCCAGCCCGAACGGCAGCGAGATGGCGAGTCCTTCCCGGCCTTCGAACAACAGCTTCGTTATGCGGAAATAGTTCGGCGAATCGCCTTGAACGAGCCTTTCCATCGCTTCCTGCATGGTCTCGTTAGCCGGCAGCATGCCGGTCTGATAGTCGAATGCTCGCCCTAGATTCGTATTATACAAAATGACAGATTCGATATATGGCTCGTTGACTAGCCTTTTCTTCAGCAGTTGCACCATGGCGTTGAGCGCGAACGGATTCTCTTCCCGCAATTGGATCCACGTCCGAATTTCCGGTTCTTCGTACAGACTCAGCGTAACCCGCTTGAGCCGATCGAAGGTGAATAACAGATTTTCTTTCGTCTGCTCCAGCTTATAGCGGTCATTGCGTTCGAGCTCCTGCGAAGCGTAATCGGAATATTGGTTCGACAGGTAGAAGGAGAAGGGGATGACGGCCGCGCTAAACAAAATAACCAAAATAAGAAAGACGTGCAGATAAGCCTCCGCTTGGATATATTTACGCATCGCTTTGTCCCTTCTCCCTCTGTTCGTCTGGACGTTATTTTTTCAAGAAAGCGTCAATTTGCTTTTGTCCTTCTTCTTGAATTTTTTTGAGCGCCGGTCCGGCTTTTTCCGCGAATTCCTTCCAGTACGTGTCGAGATCGACCGCTCCATTGTAGATCGGAAGCAAATACTGGTTCTCCAGCGCGTAAAATTGGGACAGCTCGTTCTGGACGGCGCTCGTATCGAAGTTAAAGCCCGTCAGAACATCAACCGTGAAGTTGTCCGCATTCATAATGAAACGGTTAAGATCGATAGCCGCCGGCTCTTGGTTGGCATCAAGACGGTCGAATTTCGGATTCCATATCCAATCGTAAGGGAACCATGGATATTTATCCGGCGTCAGCATCTTGTATTGCTGATCCCCTGCGTCTTCCCAGTTTACACCCTCGATTCCATAGGCGAGAAGATCATAATTTTCCTGAGAGGCGTTCGCCCAGTCGAGAAATTGGATCGCTTCTTTTTTGTGCTTGCTCGATTTCGGAACGGTCATGAAATTCCACTGCTTGAACGTTGACGAATTTTTTCCCACCGTCGGGTCGAACAGCGTATACGATTCAAGCTCCGAGCCAGGCAAGTTAGCCAGCAGCTTCTTCGCCAGGTCCGCCTTCAAGCCGAAGTCCGTCGCTAAATAAACCGCCGTAGGATGAGTCGTCACCCAATTGTCCGGATCCTTGATCGCCATGACGTCGGGATTAATAATTTTGTCCTGGTACAGCTTGCGGGCATTCTCGATCGCGCTCCAAATGACCGGGCTCGGGTCGTCCAGCATATTTCGGATAACAGGCGAATTCGGTGCCCGGTACAAAATAAAATCAGTCAGCATAGGCGTCATCATAACGTCCGTCCCTTGCGCTAAGCGGAAATGCACTTCAGACATCGGGATTTGCGTCTGCGGGGTCATCGGAATGATGTCCGGGAACTGCTCCTTTACTTTTCTGGCGAAAGCGACAATGTCATCGTACGATTGCATCGGCTGCAGACCGAGCTTTTCCCTCAAATCTTTCCGAATGTAATAGGTCGTAGGCTTATAAAAGGAATTGCCTAGCGGAATCGCGAGTATTTGGCCGTTGATTTTGTTGGCATCCCACATTTGCTGCGGGCGTGCCGCTAATATGTTTTTACCGTATTCGTTAAGCAAGTCCTCGAGCGGTTCATAGTAACCCGCCGAAGCCATGCTGTCGAGATGCATCCATGGCGCTTCGAACATCAAGTCGACCTGTTCGCCGCTCGTGAGCATAATTTGCGTTTTTTGATGAATATCCGACCAGGAGGAGAAGATCACATCGAGCTTCACGTTGAGCGTGCCTTTTATTCTATTCTCGATTTCCGCGATTACCTTATCCATGTCGGCAGGCCGGTCGCCGGGCATGACGATCTTAAGCGTCACGGGCTCCGAGGAAACCTTCTGTCCGTTTTCTCCGTTATCGGACTTCTCCCCGGTATTGCCCGAGCATGCCGCTGCGAGCAATGCGGTAATTAGCAGCATCGCGCTAAGTTTAAGCCATTTTTTCATATCGATAACCTCCACGGGGATCTCCCGACAATGTATTAACCTTTCACCGAACCTATCGTCAAACCCTTTACGAAGTACTTCTGAATATAAGGATACAGGAACACGATCGGACCGATCGTCAAGCAGACCGTCGCCAGCCGCACGCCTTGATTCGGCAAGCCGCCTCCGTATGCGCCGGGACTGCCCTGAATGTAGGACAAAATGTTTAAGTTGGAAATGAGCTGCCGAATCATGAGCTGCAGCGGCTGAAGCTTATAATTATCGACGAACAGCAGCGCCAGCCACCAATCATTCCAGTAGAAGATCGCATAGAACAAGCTGATCGTTGCGATCGCCGGTATCGATATCGGCCACATGATTCGGAAGAAGATCCGGTAATCGCCCGCTCCGTCTATAACGGCCGATTCATAGATTTCAAACGGCAGCGTGCGGAAGAATGAAACCAATATGAACGTATAGAACGGATTGATGAGCGACGGCAAAATCATGGACCATATGCTGTCCTTAAGTCCCAGCCATACCGAAATAACGATATAGAAGCCGACAAGACCCGTACCGAACAAAATCGTAAAATACGTAAAAAAAGCGAGATGGTTTTTGTACTTTACTTTGGGATGGGCTAGCACGTAGGCGAACATCGCCGTGATGAGCACGGCAAGCACGGTCCCTACCACCGTAACGAAGAGCGTAACACCGTAACTATAATAAATTTGATTGCCTGTAAGTAAATAACGGTAAGCGTCGAGAGACCATTTGCTCGGGAGCAGGCTGAAGCCGTGCAGCCCAAGCACGCTTTCGGAGGCGAATGAGTTAACGATAACGAGCCAAAACGGAATAAATGAAAACAACGCAAACGACGTAACCGTCAAATATACGATAGCTATGATTAGTTTGTCGGAGGCACCTGTGTGTTTAATGGAGCTTAACATGACGTATAGCCCTCCTCCCTTCTAGAAAATGCTCGAATCCTTGTCTATCTTCCGCACGATCCAATTGAATACGCATATCGTCACCAGCCCGAGCACGGACTGATACAGTCCGATCGACGATGACATGCCGAAGTTGCCTAACTGGCGCAGAGCGCGGTACGCATACGTGTCGATGACGTCCGTCGTCTCGTACAGAACGCCGTTGTCGCCGACGAGTCCGAAGATCATGCCGAAATCCCCGTAGAAGATACGGCCGATCGCAAGCAGCGTAAGCACGATGATCGTCGGTCGAAGCAGCGGCAGCGTAATATACCTTATGCGCTGCAGTCTCGTGGCCCCGTCCATTTGCGCGCTTTCGTAGTAGTCCGGCGAAATGCCTGTTATAGCCGCCAAATAAATAACAGCCTGATAACCTGCCGTCTTCCATACGCTTATTACCGTTAAGATCGCCGGCCAATAGTGCGGCATGTTGTACCAGGACACCGCATCCAAGCCAAGCTCCTTCAAGGATCGGTTGATTAATCCATCCGAAGTATTGAGCAGGGAGAACAGCATCATGCTTACGACCATCCACGATACGAAGAACGGAAGAAACGCCATCGACTGCGTGATTCGCTTGAATACGGCCTGCCGGATCTCGTTAAGAAAAATAGCGAGCATGACAGAAATAACAAGCCCGAACGTAATGAACAGCGCATTTAGGAAAAGAGTGTTGAACGTCACGCGCAGCCAATCGCTTCCCCCGAAAAAGAACTTGAAATTATCGAGTCCCGTCCATGGGCTGCCCCAAATCCCGTCAAAGTAATTGTAGTTTTTGAACGCGATTACGTGTCCGAACATCGGTAAATAAAAGAAAATAACGAGCACCAGCAAACCCGGAACCGCGAGCGAATACAAGACGCGATTACGTATAATCTCTCGAAACGCCATTTGGTTTCACCCCCTTCACAACGTTATGATAACGTCATGTTGAGGTCACAATATAGTCTCCGATTCAATGATTCGGTTCAGATTTCATGGATTTTGGTACAACTCGTCCTAAATACGTCATTTTTTCTAACATAAAACTAACATGATATTCCACCTACCGCAATTTGAATATAAAAAAAAGCATCCCTTCATGGGATGCTTGTCATGTATTTATAGATCGTTTAAGGAGCTGTTTCCAAAAACTTCGAAGTCGGGTTTTTGTCCATCGCCGTGCGCATCGCGTATTCGTTCTCGAAGAGGACAACGTAGTTGCCTTTCTTGTCCTTCACGAGCGTCGTGTTAATGCGGAACTTGGACGGATCGATGTTGTCGTCGATAATCCAACGCGCGAACTGGAACGGCATCCGATGCAATTGAATGTCTACGCCATACTCCGCGCGCATCCGATGCTCGAATACCTCGAATTGCAAATGTCCGACTACGCCCAGAATGGTCTCGTCGAAGCCGCCCGTCGAATGGAACACTTGAATCGTGCCTTCCTCCGTCAGCTGATCGATACCCTTCTGATATTGCTTATGCTTCAGCGCGTTCTTCACCGTTACCTTGGAGAAAATCTCCGGCGAGAACGTCGGCAGCTCATCGAACTCAATCTCCGAGCCTTGCGACAGCGAGTCGCCGATGCGGAAGATGCCCGGATCGAACAAGCCGATAATGTCGCCCGGATAAGCGGTGTTGACAATATCGCGGTCCTGCGCGAGGAATTGCTGCGGCTGCGACAGCTTGATGTCTTTGCCGTTGCGCACATGGCGAACGCTCATGCCGCGCTCGAAACGCCCCGAGCAAATACGCAGAAACGCGATCCGGTCGCGGTGAGCAGGGTTCATATTCGCTTGAATCTTGAACACATAACCGCTGAACTTCTCATTCGTAGGCTCGACGATGCCCGTCGTACTATTGCGCGACGTCGGCTTCGGAGCCAGCTGCAGGAAGTTCTCCAGGAACGTCTGCACGCCGAAGTTGTTAACGGCACTTCCGAAGAAGACAGGCGTCAGCTCGCCGCGCTGCACTTTCTCGTAATCGAACGGATCGCCAGCGACGTCAAGAAGCTCTAAGTCTTGAATAAGCTGATCGGTCAGGTAGTCGCCAGCCATCTCGCGAATGACCGGATCATTGTAATCGCCGACCTTCTTGACCTCGATTGTTGAATGATCATTGCCTTGGAACAGCTCGACCTGCGTTTTTGTACGGTCGTAGACACCGCATAGCTCACGCCCCATACCGATTGGCCAGTTCATTGGCACAGATCGAATACCAAGCACCCGCTCCAGCTCCTCCATGAGCTCGAACGGACTTTGCCCTTCGCGGTCCAGCTTGTTAATGAAGGTGAAGATCGGAATACCGCGCTTGCGGCATACTTGGAACAGCTTGATCGTCTGCGCCTCGACGCCTTTGGCGACGTCGATCAACATGACCGCACTGTCGGCTGCCGTAAGCGTCCGGTACGTGTCTTCACTAAAATCTTGGTGACCGGGAGTATCGAGAATGTTAATTCGATGTCCAAGGTAATCGAACTGCATCACGCTGGACGTAACGGAGATACCGCGCTGCTTCTCGATTTCCATCCAGTCGGACGTTGCATGGCGGCTTGCTTTCCGCGCCTTAACGCTGCCCGCTTCCCGTATGGCTCCCCCGAATAAGAGGAGCTTTTCGGTCAAAGTTGTTTTACCGGCGTCAGGGTGGGAAATGATTGCGAATGTACGCCGTTTGTCCACTTCTTGTTGTATTTCATCGCTTAACGTTTTACTCATGCTTGCCTTCCCTTCATTATGTGTCGCTACGGCAGCAGTAAAACGGTTTACTTGCCGCTGTTCGACACCCAAATCACATTATCTTCCTCTTGGCCGTTAACCGGCCACCAGCGGAAACCTTCCTCTGCTAGCAACTGATCTGCCGCTTCCGGTCCCCACGAGCCTGCCGGGTAGTGTTTCAAGTCGCCCTTCTCCTCGCGCCATGCTTGCGCGATCTTATCGACGAACGTCCAAGCTTGGGATACTTCATCCCAACGCGTGAAGTAAGTGGAATCACCTCGAACCGCATCGTGAATCAAGCGCTCGTACGCCTCTGGCGTATTGATGCCGATCTGGCAGCTTTGGCAGAACTCCATAGCAACAGGCTGAACGGAATTGTTCTCGCCCGGCGTCTTCGCATTTACTTTAATATATATGCCCTCAAGCGGGTTAACGCGAATAACGAGCAGGTTCGGCGCTAGATCATGACGCTGCGCGAACAGAACGTTCTGCGGCATCGACTTGAACTCGATAACGACTTCCGTTGTTTTCACCGGGAGACGTTTGCCCGTTCTAATATAGAACGGAACGCCGGCCCAGCGGAAGTTGTCGACGAATACTTTCGCCGCGAAATACGTTTCCGTCGTCGATTCCTCGCCAACCGAATCTTCCTCGCGGTAACCTGGCAACTCCTTGCCTTTCATCGAGCCCGCGCTGTATTGGCCGCGAACCACGTTCGCGCGCACATCGTCGCTGGATGCATATTCGCGCAACGAGCGAAGCACTTTCACTTTCTCGTCGCGAATATCTTCGCCATGCAAGCGGCTAGGCGGCTCCATCGCGATCATCGTCAGCATTTGGAGCATATGGTTCTGACCCATATCGCGCAATGCGCCGGATTTATCGTAGTAACCGCCGCGCTCTTCGACGCCAACCGTTTCGGACAACGTAATTTGAACGTTGGCAATATGGTTATTGTTCCACAACGGCTCGAAAAATGCGTTCGCGAAGCGGATCACTTGAATATTTTGCACCATCTCTTTGCCGAGATAGTGATCGATGCGATAAATCTCTTCTTCCTTGAACACTTGGCTGATTTGCTCGTTCAGCTTCTGCGCCGAAGGCTGATCGTAGCCGAAAGGCTTCTCGATCACAACGCGATGCCAGCCCTTCGATTCCAGCAGACCTCCATCGCGAAGATTGAACGAAACCGGACCGAACAACGACGGCGCCAGCGCCAAGTAGAATAAACGGTTGCCTGGAATGTTGAATTTCGCATCCAGTCCTTCCGACAAACGGCTTAGCTCGCGGAAGCCTTCCACATTGTTAATGTCCAGCGACATGTATACGAAATGCTCGGCGAACTTGCTCCACAGCTCCGCATCGTCTGCTTTGTAACGGCAGAATTCAACGATCGATTCATATAGGTCTTCACGGAATTGCTCATTCGTCCGAGGGCGGCGCGCAAGACCTACCACTGCAAAGTTCTCGGACAGCTTGCCTTCTTTATATAAACTGAATAGCGCCGGGAACAGCTTGCGCCGTGCCAGGTCACCGGTTGCTCCGAACAGATAGTATACGGCCCCTTCTGAGGAGACAGATTCAACAGCATTATTGTATGTCATTGGTCCCATTCTTTCCTATGAATTTTTATACAGCATCTAAAGTAGTTTATCATATGTAACATCAATCCGCTATTCGACAGCTCATAAAAATTACTAATAAGAAGCGTAAATTGTTCTGATCAATCCGCGCTCCCGTGCCGTTTCATTCGTTGCCTATACTGTAGTCGCCGGTAATAACAGGTACGCCAACGACTAACTCCAGTTTTTGCTCTTCCGTGCTGCGATGAACCGCGATCTGGAGGTTGGCCCGATGCCCGTTATCGACAATAACCTCATTTTTCAATTTGGCTGTGAAAAAAGTATCACTAACCGTTCCACCATCGACATAGGAATCAACCTGCTTAGCTGCGGCAAGACGAGAAATTCGGTCAAGCGCGTCGCTGTTTCCCGTGAACCCTTTCACATTCATACTGTTTTCATATTCGTCCGTGAATACTTCTACCTCTGAAGATACGGCATCCGCTGCCCGTATTAACTCGTGTTTCGTTAATTGCACGCCCCCAGATTCGCTCGCCTGCTCCGATTCATAGAGCAGCATGATCTGCTCTTTTTCAACGGTTGAAGCAATTAAGGATAGTGTCACTTTACCTCCGTAATTCGGCAGCACGCCCATAACAGACCTCCCGTTCTGGTCTGCCGTTCTGCCCGACGGATTGCCTGCCGCGTCCGTGAACAGCGCACGCTCAAGCGAAGCCATCGTACCGTCCCGAGCCGTTAGGTTCCACCTTATCGTCCACGTTGCTCCTCCCGATCCGCCAATCATGTCAGCATCGCTCATGTCCCATAGCGAGCCTAGATCGTCCAGCAGCATCTGCCGGGCAGGAGCCACTCTCGTCTGATGCTGCGCTTGCCAGATCGCCCACAACGAGCAAATAAGCAGTACCAAGATTGCAACTCGCTTGCCTCCCTTTCGCTTATTCGCATGTTTCACCTTCGTCAGGCTGGGATTCCTATTACTGTTGCTGGCTGGCTGATAGCTTTCATACGCTGCTAGCATGTTCACTAACCTCCATTATCGCTTGATAGCTTCCACAAACGGAATCGTTGCTTTCACTTTTCGGCCTAATCTAGGTAAACAACCATGCGCTTTCGCCCGTAGGTGAATATAATGCTTATTAATTCTTATGTTTCTACAAAAGTAATGGGAGGTATCATCGGCTAATGGAACCGATATATCCGATTCGCGAAGATGTCGTGCATCAATTCTGCGGGATGCCCGTATGCGTTATTATGCAAGACGGAATTCGCCATGTAGGCATACTTAGCTCCTGCAAAGGCGGCAAGCTCACGTTAAACGGGGAGACAGGCGAACCTGACGGCAACGAAGCCATTGTATCGAAGACGCCAGCGCAGACCGCGAAGAAGAAGGGCAAGAAAGGATCGAAGCAAGAAGCCGTCACACAGCAAACTGTCCAAACACAGGCCTATCCTTATGATCCCTATTATTATGAACCTCCAAGATATAATCCATGGGGTGCGGCATTCGCGATTGATTTAGCCCTCATCGCCTTCTTGTTCTTGCTCATCTAAGCTGCGGCAGCCGTCCATCATGGGCGGCTTTCTTGGAACACTGCGAAATCAACTTCGGAATGATTCAGATCCTTCTTTAAACGTTTATTGTTTATATAAGCTTGCCCAACTTATTTGACATAGACGCAACATTTACCTCCTTACAAATTCCGCCAGTATTTGCATATTCGATCCTGTATACTGACAACAAATTGACAAGAGAGGGAGTGAAACGATCATGAGAATCAACGAGAGCATGCGCTCCATTAGAGGTATTGAGAGGTCATCTGCGTATACGAGGATTGCGCCAACGAGCCGATACGGCGCATACCCATATCGGGAGGGCGAGCCCCAGCTTCCGCCGCAATCATCGAATGAGGATTGGAGCCGCGAGCTTCGAAGAGCGGCGGGCAGCGCCGCGGAATGGCAGCAACTCGCGAAGCAAGCGCTAGCCGTAGTCGATCGTTTGATCGCAAATTTGGAACGCGAGCGGCGGCATCCTTCTGCTAACCCCTCTCCGCGTGATAAAGAGCTCGAACAGCTTGCGGCACATATGAATGCGCTTCGTACAAGCTATGCCAGCAATGCCGAATATTTAAGACCCGAGGCTTGGTTTCCTATCGAGCAGGCACTGCGTCAGTTCGATGAGTTCAGCCCTCAGAAGCTGATCGATACCCGCTCCTTAAGGAATCTTAGTTCAGCGCTGGCTTCCTCCTCCGAACAACCTGTATMGGAGCTGATTCGCATATCGCCTCACCCTTCATTGCCATATGCAGCCTATTACAGCTCTGCGCAATCGTATTGGCCCTTGCCAGTGGTTGGCGCGCTAATGAACCGCTATTATTAGTTTAATTCAGCAAGCAGCAATCCCCTACAGCCCCGCCATTCCTGCCAGTTGTATGATACACTGACACTGTAAGCATATCACCGAACCCCGCGCAGGAGGCTGTAATGATCAACACTCATCGGGCACAACTTATCATCCAAATCGTCGGATACAAAAATACCGGCAAAACCACGATGGTTTGCCGGTTAACGGAATTGTTCAAGCAAGCAGGTTATGTTGTCGGCACCATCAAGCATGATGCCCATCATTTTCAAATGGATACGCCGGGTACAGATACATGGAAGCATCAGCAAGCCGGTGCGGATATTACCGCCATATCTTCCCTTGAGGGAACAGCCATACTCAAATCACATTCAGAGCCGTTAGAGCAGCTCATCGCGCAAATGCCCGAAGCCGATGTCATCTTGATTGAAGGGTTCAAGCTTGCCTCTTATCCGAAGCTCGTGCTCCTGCGAACGCCGGATGATCTTCCGCTTCTAGAGCTTTCTTCGATTATCGGCATTGCGGCATGGCCGGAAGCATCCGCATTAATTGACGGCAATCGCCTTCACGTACCTCTCTTCGACATCGATCAGATTGAACTTTTATTTCAATTCATACTACAAAAATATAAATAACCTGTTACCTATAATTTAATCAGCAATCCCTTGCTTATGCGCATATATAGCTGCTTGCGTTCGATCGTCCACTTCCAGCTTATTAAAGATGTTCGTAATATGGAACTTAACGGTCTTCACCCCGATGAACAGCTCATCGGCAATCTCCTGATTGGACAACCCTTGCGCCACGCGCTTAAGGACATCCATCTCCCGCTCCGTCAGCTCCTCGTACAGCGGCGCTTGCTCCTGCTGCTTCGGCTGGCGGAATCGATTCATCATCTTCGCCGCAACTTGCGACTCCAATACCGACTGGCCCCGTGCCGCAGCGCGAATCGCATCGGCGATCTCGTTCGCACGCGATGTCTTCAATAAGTAGCTGAATGCGCCTGCTTCAATGACCGGATACAGCTTGCTGTCATCCAAGTAACTCGTAAGCACGATAACCTTGCACTCTGGATACAGCTCCAGCAGCTTCGCTGTCGTCTCCACGCCGTCCATGCCGTCCATAACAAGATCCATCAACACAACGTCAGGCTTATAAGCCTGGGCTAGCCGAATCCCATCCATCCCGTTGCTCGCTTCACCAACAACCTCAATTCCATCCTCTGTATCAAGCACAGCCGCAAGGCCGATACGCACCATCTCGTGATCATCCACAAGAAGCACCTTGATCGGCTGGCTCAATTGCTCAACTGCCTCCATACTCACACCACCTTTATCTCTCTAAAATATATACATGACTTGCCCCTGCTTGCAACCGTAACTTTTTTTATTGTCAAAATCGTACTCCAGCGGTTAAGCTGGCACCCAAATGAGGATATGCGTCCCTTCGCCGGTTCTCGAAGTCATCTTAAGCGAACCGCCAAGCTCATTCACCCGCTCCTCCATCGTGAGCAGCCCATAGGACGTCTGCTTCTTTGCTTCCAGATCGAAGCCTATGCCGCTGTCGCTGATGCTCATCTGCACGCCGCCGTCACTGCGCAGCAGTCTAATATCCATACGTTCCGCCTTCGAATGGCGAAGCGTATTCGATAGCGCCTCCTGCGCAATGCGGAATAAGTGATCCTCCGCTTGCGGATTCAGCACAATCGACTCATCGACCTCGAGCGTAATCGCGATTGGCACTTTCTGCAGCAATTCATCTACAAGCGCGGATAGCGCTTGTCCTAGGTTTTTGCCGTCCAGATGGACGGGCCGCAGATGAAGCAGCAAAGCTCTCATCTCGGACTGGGCTACCGCTGCCATCTCCTCGATCAGCTGTACCTGACGCTTGGCGCGACTCCAATCGCGCTCGATCGTACGGCTCACAGCTGTCGCCGTCATCGAGATGGCGAACAGCTGCTGGCTTACCGCATCGTGAAGCTCGCGGGCCAGCCGCTGCCGCTCCTCGATAACGGCGGAGAACTTGACCTTCGCCGTCCACGCCGGATCGGGCTGAGCCTGCTCGCTCATCTCGCGTGTCGCTTGCTCTTCATTATCGAGCGTCACATTAAACCGGCGCTTCATCTGCTGCTCAGTAAGCCTCTTGAGCGCTTCCTTCAGCTTCGAATTTTGCAAATAACCGTTAATCGCTGCCGCCGCCAGCGCCACTCCGATTATAATAAGACCGATAATTGCCCACTTGCCATGAAGGGTGAACAGCTCTACATAACCAATCCCTTGCAGCATAATAACAACTAAGCTGACTATGATGAGAAGCCACAGTATAGTCTCCGTTATTTTCCGCTTGCGGGCTGTATGATGGGTATCGTTACTGTTGCTTGGCTTCTCTCGCTCCATTCAGCTCACATCCTCTATGTAACAGTATATCCTTTCACGCATACAAGCAAGAAGAGCAGACCGTTATGATACGGTCCGCTTCTTCTTACTCGAAGATGAATCCTATTCTTCTGTTTCTTCCTTCGTCAGGCTTGGTGCGCTAGTTGCGCCGAGCTTAGCTTTCAATGCTTCAAGCTGCTCGTCAACCTTATGCTTCTTCTCGAGATCAGCTGCAGTTACAGTAAGCGTCTGGCCGCTAGCGCCATATGGAGTACGAAGCACGTCAGCTTCCGCTTCCAGTTGCAAAATCTTCTCTTCCATCCGGTAGAAGCCGCGTGATGCTGTACCGCTGTCAATCGTATGGTTGGAAGCAAGCTGAGCCATTTGCTTCTGAGCTTTCGCTACTTGAGCACGGGACGCAAGCTCATTGCGCTTGTTGCGAAGCTGGTAGAACTCATCCTTCATCGTATGAAGCTGTTGCATCAAGCCGTCCGCTTGCGTTTTCGCTTGTGCATGAAGTTCTGTGTATTCGCYAACCTTTTGGTCGAAGTACAGCTTCTCTTCAAGCAGCTTGCGGGCAAGCTCCTCTTGACCTGCGCGAAGCGCGGCCTCTGCTTTCGATTCGCGGTCGCCTACGTTGCGGATCGTTTCTTCGAGACGCTGCTTCATGCGGCGCTCATTCGCCATTTGCTTCGCAACCGTTACTTCTGCTTGATGAATCTCGGATTCCATATCACGCAGGTATTGGTTAAGCATAATAACCGGATCTTCTATTTTATCAAGCGCCTCGTTTACTGTTGCCTTCGTCATATCTTTCATGCGTTTGAAAATTCCCATTTTGTTATTCTCCCTTCTCGTATTTAGCTAGTTTGGCTTTCAGTTCATCAATTTCGCGACGGAGCGCTTTTTTCTCCAAATCATCCATCATGCTATCGAACTGCGAGTTAGGCGCAGGTGCAACATTAGGTTGCGGGCCGTTCCATGCTCCCGGCTGTTGCGGCTGGTTTTTGTATGGACCGCCGTAGCTTGGGGGCGTGCCGAATGGAGCGTTGCCGTTTCCGCCGAAGTTATTATTGAATCCGCCTTGATTATAGTTGCCTTGGCCTACGCCGCCGCCATAACCGTTATTGAAACCATGCGGGCCGTAATCCGAGTAGATCGGCGGCTCTTTCGGTACGACGAGCACTGCGATCAAGTAGATCAGAATCGGTGCGCCGCCTGACAAGATCGTCACAACAACTAGCAGAATCCGCAATAGTGTCGCATCGACATTAAGCATTCTTGCTAATCCGCCGCATAGGCCGAAGAGCATTTTCTCCTGTCTCGATCGGTACAGTTTTTTCAAGACGTCCAACCTTCCTTCTCAAGCTTCCGTTTTAATTGCTGAAGCTCCCTTTCTATAACGGACTGAACCGTGCTGCCCGCTTCGGATAGGAACTCCTGTCCCATTCTGCGAACATCGCGCAAGCTCTTTGCTTCCTGCTCCATATCGCTAATGCGATCTTCCAGCCTTCTGAACACGGCGCCCGGCTGTACGCCTTGCTCGCCGTAAGCGCCGGCGTACCGGCTGTTCATCCGTTGCTGAAGTCTTAGCGACTCCATCCGCGCAGCGTAATATTCACGCTTGTCATATACCGTCTGATACTCGCTTCGCATCTGGCGAAGCTGCTCTTCAAGATCGATTGTATTTTGTCTGCTTTGCTCGAACAGCTCACGATACTGATTCGAGCGCTCTTCGCAGCTCGCTTTCTCATGCAACGCAATTCGTGCAAGCTGTTCCTCGCCAGCTTTCAGTGCAGTCAGAGCTTGCTGTTCGCGCCGCTCCTTCTGTTGCTCGGCTTGCAGCCACTGTGCCTTTAGGTGGTTGCTATGGCCAGCGTATTGCTGGTAAAGCTTCTCTGCTTGAATAATGTCTTCCCGCGTCGACCATAGGAACTGATCAATCAATCGAACCGGGTCTTCCGATTTCTCTAATCTTTCATTCAAGGTAGCGACTGTGATGTCGCGTACGCGCTTCATAATGCTCATCTATTGCACCCTCCTATCTATGATCATCGCTATCTATTAATAGCCGTGTCTGCTTTTCTTAACCATCGATACGCCCCATGCGATCGCGCCGATCGCCAGGAGGAGCATCAGGATGCCGCCCAGTTTGCCTAGAAGCATAAGTCCGCCGATTGCAGCAAGTACACCGCCGATAATTTTCTTCCCGTTCACCCAGCCTAGAATACCGAAGCCGATTAGAATGAATGGAAGCAGGAGACCGAGTATCGCTCCGAAGTTGATGCCGATAAACTTAAGTATTGCAATCCCGCCGACCGCCACGAGCAGGACGCCTAATGCGCTTTTTCCGTTCATAGCTTAGTTCACCTCTTTCTACGATTTTTTTTGGTTTGTTTCTTTGTTTCTTTTGCYGCATTTGTATTGCTCTTGCCTATGTACTTAGTTTAGGTTTTTTTTCAATTGGTTAAAACGGACTTTCGGCGGTTTCTGAACTAGACCTTAGTCGAGTAAGCTGCCCGTCCTAAGGTGAAACAAGCCGTAATAACAACAATAGCCGACGCAGCGCTGTACGCTGGTCGGCTATTGTCTACTCTATTATTTGCCTGCTAGGAATGCATCGAATTGCGTTTGTTTCTCTGTAATGATCTTGTCAATGCCTGCAGCCTTCAACTTCGAGCTGTACTCAGGAAGTACTTTGTCGACGTCTACAGAGCCTGTTTCAAGCGCAGTCAAGTATTCCGCATCCACGTTGACGATTGCAGCAACTTCTGCTTTGACCGGTTCGCTGTTGAATACGAAGCCAAGACCTTTGGATACTTTAGAGCCTTTATTGAACTCTGCGAATTGTGCCCATTTGTCTGGAGCTTCCGATTCCCACACATAGTTCAGGAATTGGTTGCCGAGCATCCATGCAGCGCCAGGAGCGTAGGAAGCCGCATTAGCAGCAGGTTTAATAATTTCGTCGCTTACTTTGTCATAGTGATCGCCTTCAATACCGAAGTTAATCAGGTTATTCAAGACTTTGTCCGTGTGCAGGAGGCTGATGAACATCATTGCGCGTTCTGGATCTTCAGAAGTCGTCGAGATAGCAAGCATCGCGCCAGCCGTTTCCGAAGTTGCCGTCGTTTTCTCGTTAAGCGCAACTTGAGCTAACTTGCCAGTCATGCCGAGTTGGTTTTCCATCTCTGCAGCTTTGCCTGGTTTCAAGGAGTTAGGTACCGCAAAATAGTTGCCGGATTTGATTGCATCGTTCGTGCTTGTTTGGTTCGTTGCAGCGTCGGAGTTGATGTAGCCCTTCTTGAAGAAGTCGCGTGTCAGCTTCAATGTATCAACGTAACGCGGCAGGTCATAGTTCGGAACCACTTTTGTATCGTCGGCATCCTTCAAGATCAAGCCTGGGATTGACGTGTCGCCGAGAGCGTCGTAGTTGCCGATATAATGGGAGTTGAATGTTTCGCCTTCTTTGAAGTAGATTGGCGTCATGCCCGGTTTCTTTTCTTTCACCGTAGCGAATACAGCGTCTAGATCAGCGATTGTTTTTACTTGCGACATGTCGATTCCCAGCTCTTCAGCTACGTCTTTGCGGTAAACGATACCGCCTTGCGCCGCTAGCTCTTTGTTCGTCGGAATGGCGTAGTTTTTGCCATTGATCTTCGAACCTTCGATATATGCCGGATCAAGACCGCTCACAACTGCTTGACCTGCTGGCGTTTGGAGAAGGTCAGCCAAATCTTTGAAGGCGCCTTTCTCTACGTTGATAGCATATTTCTGCCATTGCGCAGTGAAGATGACGTCAACTTTCTCGCGGGATGCGATCATCATGTTCAGCTTATCTTCCCATGGACCCCAGTCGATAGCAATGATGTCCAGCTTAGCGTTGATTTTCTCAGTCAAATATTTGCTTGCAGCTTCTTCGATCTTTGCTTCGTCCTTCTGTGGAAGGCCAGTATACACCAGCTTAATCGTATACGGTTTCAAATCAGTTGCAGGTTCTTTAGCCGGTTCTGTCGCTTCCGGCGCGTTCGTAGCTTCAGCAGGTTTATTCGTGCTCGTGTTGCTTCCTTCTTTTGCATTGTTGCCCGAACAAGCGGTAAACACAAGTGTCGCAGCAAGCATAAGAATCAATACGCTCAGCACATTTTTTCTCACTTTCAACATAGAGCCTTGACCTCCCCAAAATGATGGATATATGCTAATCCGGCTTTATGCCGGCTGTAGCCGAACTTAGACCCCGATTAACCTTTCACAGCGCCAACCGTCAAGCCTTTAACAAAATACTTTTGGAAGAACGGATAAGCGAATACGATAGGGCCGATACCGACGATCGCCATGGCCATACGCACCGTTTCGTTCGGATACTGCACGTTACCGCCAGCAGCCGCAATCTGTGCAGCAGCCGTACTGTTGTTGGCTAGAAACTGAATGTTCATCAGCATCTTGTACATGAGATATTGAATGCTCAGCGTCTTGTCGTCACTTATGAACACCAAGCTTAGAAACCAATCATTCCAGTAGTTAAGCGTACTGAACAGAGCTACAGTTGCCAGGACGGGCAGCGACAACGGCAATACGATTTGGAAAAAGATTCTCATTTCTCCCGCTCCGTCGATCTTCGCCGATTCGAGCACTGCCGTGGGAATCGTCGTCTGGAAAAATGTCCGGATAATGATAACGAAGAAAGCGGACACTAAGAGCGGCAATACAAGCGCCCAAATGTTGTTGCGAAGTCCAAGCATATTGACATAGACGAGGTACCACGGCACAAGACCGCCGTTGAAAAGCATCGTCAAGAAGATGAAGAATGTGAAAAACTTGCGCTGCGGAAAATCCGTCCGCGAGATTGGATACGCGTAAAGCGCCATAATAATGAGTGCGCCGACTGTTCCTGCCACCGTTACGAAGATCGTAACCCCGTAGGACCTCACAATTTGCTGCCAGTCCTTCAACAAATACTCATAGGCGGTGAACTCGATGTTTTTCGGGAAAAAGGTGTAGCCTAACGTGAGCACATCCTGCTCGTTGGATAATGATACCATCACAATCAGCACGATAGGCACTATACAACAGATTGAATACAGGGTAAAGAAAATATTTATGATGGCATTAGGGATAGCTCCGATTTGATTGAACGGATTAGGAGCTTTCGCTGATTTGTCTGCTAATGCGGTGGCTTCCATATGTCTCCTCCTCAATGTTTGCGCGGCAAACATTTTTCGTAAGCGTAAAGTCTAGAACAGTGCTTTGTCCGCATCGATGCGGCGAACGATCCAGTTGGATACGAAGACGAGTACGAATCCGACAACGGATTGGTACAAGCCGGCTGCTGACGATAGTCCAACATCCCCCAGAGCCAGAAACGTTCGATAGACATAGGTGTCGATAACGTTCGTTACCGAGAATAGCGGACCAGACTCACGCGGTACCTGATAGAACAGTCCAAAGTCGGCGTAGAAGATACGGCCGATTTGCAGCATCGTCATAACAACCATCATCGGTGCGAGCAGAGGTATTGTAATGCTTCTGATCTGCTGCCATTTGCTGGCTCCATCGATCGTTGCAGCCTCGTAGTATTCGTCATCGAAGCCGATGACCGCCGCCAAGTAGATTACCGCATAGTAGCCAACGTTCTTCCATGTATTAACGAGTGGCAGCAGATACGGCCATATTTCCTTTTGGAAATACCATTGCACCGGCTCAAGCCCCAACCCCTTCAGAATCGTCGTGTTGATGAAGCCATGCGAATCATGCAGGAAGCCGTAAACCAAGTAGCTAATGACGATCATGGACAAGAAGTACKGTAGGAACAATATCGTTTGGTGAACCTTAGCGAAAAATTTGTTGCGCATCTCATTAAGGAATATAGCGAATGCGACCGGTATGATCAGATTCAAAATGATAAAGACAACGTTGTACAAGATTGTGTTCCTCGTTATTATCCAAGCGTCGCTCGTTTTGAACAAATAATGAAAGTTCTCAAAGCCGACCCAGGGACTCTTCAAAAGCCCCACTTCGTAATTGACATGCTTGAATGCGATAGCCGCACCGAGCATCGGAATGTAGTTGTTCACAATTAGAAATACGACACCGGGCAACATCATTAAGTAGAACGCCCAATATTTCTTCATGTTTTTGACGAGTGCCATACGTTTCCTCCCCTTGCCTCTCTTTCTTGTAACTTAATAGTAATAAAAAAAGACACCGATGATCTATCGGTGTCGTGACCTTGTTAACGCTGTTGTGACTTCTTACAGGTTTTGCGCTTTTTTGCGATACTCTTGCGGCGTTAATCCGGTTTCTTTCTTGAACAGCTTGGAGAAATGCGAGAAGTTCGAATAACCGACCGTCGCGGCAATGTCGCTAATGCGTATGTTCGTTTTCTCAAGCTCCGTGCGCGCTTTGTTTATCCGAAGCTCGACTAGGTAATCCGTTAGCGAGCGTCCAGTCTCTCGCCTGAACAACCTCGACAAATAGGCGGGATTAAGAAATACCGACTCCGCCGCTTGCTCGCGGCTGAATTCCTCGTGGAGATGACTCTCCATATGGCGCTGCACCTTCTCCACAACTTGCGACACATCCTTGCCTGACTGCTGCGAATAATCAGCGGTAAGTACGCAGATTTGCTGGGTCCAGGCACGCAGCCTATTCAGCGACTTAAGCGCCTGCTCTCCCTCTTCCCATTCGCCGCTTGGAAACACGTCGCTAGCCAGCAACGATTTTTTGTGCAGCCATCCGAACACCATATTCATAAAGCCGAAGTAGAAGGAAGCGATGAAGGTATAATCCGCACTGCGCTCCTGCATTTGATCGAAGCATTCATCGATCCGCAGCGACAACTCGGTCCGCTTGCCCATTTCCAGCAGCAGCGCCCAATCCGAGAAGTGAAATTGCAGCGGCGTACCTCCTCCGGTCGGCTTCGAATATTCCTTCTCCAGTATAACGGTCCCTACATCGCTGACATTGTTTTTCTCAAGCTCCAACAGCCGTTGGACTTTCGTCCGTACCTCTTGCACGGTGGCCGACTCTCCGATGTAGCATGACAGCTTGCAGTGCAGCAGCGATTGGCACTGCTGAATGAAGTGATTGCAGCGCAGTGCAATATCTTTGCCTGTTTCCTTGTCCGGCTCATAGAATATGACGTATAAGATACCATTCGCTTCCTGAACGACATGTCCAGGCTGTTCTGCAAGCACAAGCTCTCCGGCCGCGTTCTTCACGCCATAGGTCATAATCTCTTCATCCCTTGCCGACCATTCCTCGCGCCACTGCTCGATGCTGACGAGCACCGTTCGAACACTGCTAGCCGCCTTAAGCGGAATGCCGTACGTGTCCATAACCGGCTCAAGCTGGTTCGCTGCCGCGGATAGACGGTAATGGAACAGATCCTGCCAGAACCGTTCGACGAGCACCGGCCGCTGTTTATTCCATTGTTCATAATAGGATTGATACATGGAATGAACTTCATGGATCTGCTGCTGCTCGCGAACCTTCTCGATCGCTGCCGCCACACATTTCTTCAGTTGATTGTGATCGATCGGCTTAAGCAAATAATCGAAACAGTCAAGCTGAACCGCCTGTTGAGCATACTTGAAATCCGCATGTCCGGTCAGGAACAGTGTCACCGTATCGGGACAATGCTCATTCACCCATCGCAGCAGTTCGATACCATTTTCATTAGGCATATCAATGTCAGACAATAAAATATCGATTCGCTGCTCGTTAAGCAACTCCTTGGCCTCTTCGGCATCATAGGCGGTTTCGATCTTGGCAATCGGCAGATCGCTCCAGTCAATGCCTTGAACAATACCTCTAATCGCTATATCTTCATCGTCGACGATAAGCAAATTATACATGTGCAGATGTCCCCTCCGTCGGTATTGGCAATATAATCACAATAGATGCCCCGCCTAGCTCGCCACCGTTGTTGAACTGGACGGACGCTTTGTCACCGTATATTAAGTTCAATCGATGGATAACGTTCATAATGCCGAGACTCGACGAGCCGTCCTGCGATATCGGAATGTTCCGCTGCAGAAGCGGCAGCACTTCATCCGAGAAACCTGCCCCGTTGTCTTCGATTGTCATGCGGAAGCTTGTTGCCGTCTTCTCGTCGCTGCCGACATGATCCGCTTTGATTTTCACTTGGAACAGCCTGCGCCTGTTTTTGAAGCCGTGAATAATCGCGTTTTCTACGAATGGCTGTACGGTCAGCGCCGCCACCTGGAAGCCGCGGATCGATTCCGGCACTTCGAAAGTGCATTCAAGCTTATCCGGGAACCGCAACGATTGGATCGTCATGTAGTTCTCGATGTGGGACAGCTCTTCGGCCAGTGTAATCATATCCCGATTGGCTCTCATGATGAAACGGAAGTAGTCTGCAAGGTGCAGCGACATCTTCTTCACCCCGTCCGTATCGTTCAACGCCGCTAGATTATAAATAATATTCAAGCTGTTCATATAGAAATGCGGATTGATCTGCGCCTGCAGCTGCCTCAGCTCGCCCTGCTTCACGCGGAGCTGTTCCTCGTACACGTCAATCTTCAGAGTCTTGATCTGCTCTGCCATCTTATTAAACGTATTGCCCATGAATGCAAATTCGACTGTTTTGCCAGTCTTGAGCCTTACATCAAGCATCCCTAATGAAATCTTCTTCATCCCCACAATGATCTCATGCAACGGCTTGAACAGCATCTTGCGCATGAAGAGCATATATAAGAGCAGCAGCACGATAAAACCTAAAGGGGCAAACAGTGCTACCTTCTGGAAAAACATCAAATCACGCAGCAGCGTCTCCTCTGGAACGACGACCTGATAAGCCATCGTCGCCATTCCGCTTGACCGGCTCATGACGAGATAGGTCTGATCCGTCTCCGCGTTCGTCACGGACTGATACGGCTCATCCGTTATAGGCATCTGCCAATGGATCGGAGGCTCGCTCTCCGTCAGTGATTCCTTCATCTCATTGCCGTTCGTCAAGAAGATTCCGCTATGTCCGATATCCCCGTCGCTCCACTGAATCGCAAGCAACTGGTCGATGTCTTTAATGCGTATGATGGCTCCCGCATATAAGCCGGGCGTTACTTCAATGCTGTTGATCAGAAAATATTTGCCCGGCATCCGGTCGTCGTGCCGCACCTCCCACTTTCGCAGCCCCTGCTCGTACTCCAGAGGCCGCTTCACGATCTCCTTCATATGCGTTTCAATAATAGCCCGTGTCGTATTATAGTCGCTATCCGTGCCGAATATCGTATCCTTGTCATGATAAAGGAAGACAGAATTAATCATGCTGTATACGCCTACGTCGCGCTTAATCTTCGTATCAATCCGAATTTTGGTAAGTGTGTAGAGATCAGACTCAATCGGGAATGACATAAGCAGACCAACATCCACGTCAAGAACGGACATTTTGAGCAAATAGTTCTGAATCTCTTCCAAATTCGTATCTGTCTGCCTTACGAATATATCTAACGTATTGCTGTATGTCTCTGTAACCTTATCCCGTACAATATCTCGCGCATAAAAATGATTAATCAGCATGAATACCACGATCGGCAGCATGACCGCCACAAATCCTAAAATAATGCTAGTACGCAACGAATGATTGTATTTCACACGCAAGCTCCTCGACCGATATCATTTCGTTACCTATTTTAACATGTTAAGCGCTTTCTATATAGAATAATCTGGATAACGCAATAAAAAGGACGAGCCGGTGGTATCCCGAGTCGCCCTCATTGTTACTGCTTTATTTAGATGCCAATCTTCTTGCTTGCAAGGTAATGTATCAGATAAAGGAACCCCGCCGCGAATAACGCCTCTACAAGCATAGGCCCTGCTGCGATTGCGGTATGCAGCGATGCTGGCAGTTGAATCGTTCCTTCTCCCGATGTGCTCGTCATTTGCACGGATACGATTCCAAACATCGCATTGGTCGAGTCAAGCTCTAACAACACATTTTCAACCCAAGACAGCAGTATTGCCAAACCGAAGAAAGAAACGATGCMAATCCATATTCTTTGCTTCGTATTTATACTGTGTCCTATCGTTATGGCCACAAGTATCGTTAGGATAATCATAACGACAGACCATAAGAAGCTCACCGTGATGCCCATCACACTGCCAAACGTCAAGGAATCAAGCTCCACAATATCAGCTAGATGCCGCCCCATCATTGAGAAATAGACATAGTTGTGAATAAGTGCAATAACCCCAATGACCACAACACATACCAAGCTCAAAATGATTATAGCTCCTACGCTCTGAAGGGGATGAGTCGGCAGAAGTCGACGATTATAAACACGCAAGCTTTGATCGTAGCTCTTGCAGCATTGCCCCACGGTCAGGAGTGTAGCCAGCGAATAGAGCATGGTCCCTAATATATAGACGACGAATTCGTCCCAATCGCGTGTAAGCGCCGTTATGGTCAACGCCGTTTGCAATAGGATGACAATAGCCAGAACACCAAGAAGGAAAGCGGCATTGCGCTTCCAGTCGTACTTCAGAAGCCTAAGCATCGCCGTACACCTCCTTGAACCTTTCATCTACACTTTGCCCTTTGTTAGCTCTTATCGTCTCCACATCTTCATGCAGAACAATCTCGCCATCCCTAATAAAAACGACTTCATCGAATATCCGCTCAATATCGTGCACCAAGTGTGTGGCGATCACCAAGCTGCTGTTTTCATCATAATACTCCACAATCGCATCAAGTATTTTGCCTCTGGCAACAGGGTCAACGCCCCCAATTGGTTCATCGAGCAAATACAATTTAGCATTACGGGATAAAGCAAGCGTAAGCTGAAGCCGCTCCTGCATCCCTTTGGATAAGCTGCTCACGCGAACATCTCGCTCCAGCCTCATGAACTGTAACATCTCATTCGCTTTTCCCGTATCAAAGTCAGCGTAGAAATCCTGATAGAAGGTTATCGCATCCCTCACTCGCATCCAACCTTCCGCAAGCGGCTGATCTGGCATGAAGGAAGTGAACGAGCGTGTCTCTCTTCCGACTTGTTGACCATTGATCACTACATGTCCTTTGTAGCTAGGAATAAGGCCAGCGACGATCTTCATCAGCGTACTCTTGCCGCTTCCGTTGCTGCCGAGCAAACCGACGATTTTACCAGGACCGATCTTTAAAGATACCCCGTTCAATGCTTTCCTCGTTCCATAATGCTTCGATACGCCGTTCAGTTGCAGCAAGTCATTCACAAACAACCTCTCCTATCCGTGATCTTCATCATTAACAGCCTCGGCTACGATCGTAATAATATCGTCATTCCGGAATCCAAGCTCTTGCATCCCCTGGATGAACCGATCTATGAGGTCTCCTGCCATTTCTTTTTTGATCTCCATAATTTTATCTACCTCGCTTGTCACGTATCTTCCTAGCCCGCGCTTCGTCTCTACGATCTGCTCTCGCTCCAGCTCCTGAAACGTACGTTGTACAGTGTTAGGGTTAATTTGCAGTTCGACGGCAAGCTCTCTGACGGATGGGATTTTGTCCCCCGCCTTCAGCTTTCCGACTACGATTTGCTTCTTCATATGATTCATGATTTGCAAGTAGATCGGCAGATTGTTATCAAACTCTATGCTCACAATGAATGATGCTCCTTCCCGCCGCCCGAACGTCGTTAGGCTCGTCTATTTCCTTAAGCGATATCCCGTTTCTTGAATGTAACAAAGCTTACTCCTAGAAATAAGATTACATATACAAGAGCCACAATACTAGAAAAAGTTAGCGTCATCCCATCAGCCGGCGTTTCACCAATTCGATAAACCGATAGGTCAGTGTTCAGGAAGAAAAAGTATTTGTAGAATTCGTATTTGGCCAGAAGGGCGTTGAATATGCTTTCCATCAGCACGGCAAGCATACCTATACCGATCGTTGCTCCGGTTGACTTCGTTAATACACCGAACATGAACGTCAACGTTACGTAGATGACGGTGTATATCGTTTGATACAAGGTGGTTAGCCATATGTCGCTCCAATTGCTTTCCCCGCCGCTGTAATCCAATGTAACGAATCCTGCGATTAGAGCTGTTGCCAGCGAAAACAGGATCAGAGACAGAACGAACAACAGCACCGCTACATATTTCGACGCTAACACAGCTGTTCGGCTATGCCCTCTAATGAGGAGCAGCTTAATCGTCCCGAGCTGATATTCCTTCGCCAGCACCCCAGCAGAATAAATAATAGCGAGGAAGGAAGTGATCTGTCCTAGGCCGCTTCTGCCGATTACCGACGCCGTAAAGTCCAGTGCGGATGGAAGCTCCTGACCGTTCGACACTTCCATGATGATGTAAGTGAAGCCTATCGTCGCAAGCAGCAATACTGCATAGGCAATGTAGAAGCTTCGCTTCTTGGACATTTTCAACCATTCATTTACGACAAGCTTGCTGAATCTACGCAATTCGATTGCCTCCCGTCCATTTGATGAACTCGTCTTCCAGCGATAGCTTCGTTTCCGTAATACGATACACCTTGATCTGCTTATTGGCAAAAGAGCTCAGTACGTCCGGAATGCGTTCGTTATCGAGCGTAACAACTAACTCTTCTTGCGCAGGCCGCTCTTCTGTTATCGTAACGCCTTGCAGTTCTAATACTTCTTTCTTGGCTTTGTATACATTATCTACTCGGAAAGCTACTGTCACCTGACTCGACTCGCTTGAATCGACACCAATCGTACGATGCGTCACCAGCTTGCCTTCCTGAATAACGACAACGCGGCTGCACATAAGTTCCATCTCGGAAAGCAAATGACTGGAGACGAGAATCGATATATTCTCCTCCTTCGCAATTCGCTTCAAATACTCTCTCATTTCGCGAATGCCTGCCGGGTCAAGTCCGTTCGTCGGCTCATCCAGTATAAGCAGCGATGGCTCATGCAACAGCGCCTGAGCGATGCCCAATCGCTGGCGCATCCCTAAGGAATAGGCTTTAACTTTCTTGTTCAGCGCATTCTCAAGACCCACTAGCTCCGTCACCGCTTTAATACGAGCAACCGTAATATTTTCATTCATCCGTTGATACTGCTTAAGATTATCGAGGCCGGTCATGTACGGATAGAACTCCGGATTCTCAATGATTGCCCCAACCTCTTGCACCGCCTTCAAAAAGTGGTTGCGAACGCTATGCCCTTGGATAGCCACATCACCTTCACTCATCTCGATCAGTCCAACGATCATTCGAATCGTTGTCGTCTTACCTGCTCCGTTCGGTCCAAGCAGGCCAACAATCTCTCCCTTATGAACATCGAAGCTCAGATTATCTACGAGCGCTTTGCCGCCTATCCGCTTCGATACGTTCGTGAGTCGAAGAACAGGCTCATTACCTTGACTAGACATTCTCCCAACCTCCTGCGTATTTGTGTATTAGTTAAATAGTACACCGTGTAGGGTTGAAATGTAAAGCTATAGTTTTATTAGATTAGAAAACACAAAAAAAGCTCTTAAGATCGTTAGATCTTAAGAGCTTCATGATTGTGTGTGATGGTGCCGGCGAGAGGACTCGAACCTCCACGGTTTCCCTCACGATTTTGAGTCGCGCGCGTCTGCCATTCCGCCACGCCGGCATATTCATTTGTAAAGATGGCGCGGCCTAAGAGATTCGAACTCCTGACCTTTTGATTCGTAGTCAAACGCTCTATCCAGCTGAGCTAAGGCCGCACATTTGTCGAGATATTGTGGAGGCGCCACCCAGACTCGAACTGGGGGTAGAGCTTTTGCAGAGCTCTGCCTTACCACTTGGCTATGGCGCCAAATAAAGATTGGAGCGGAAGACGGGAATCGAACCCGCGACCCTCGCCTTGGCAAGGCGATGCTCTACCGCTGAGCCACTTCCGCGAAACAATGGCTGGGGATTCAGGGATCGAACCTGAGAATGACGGAGTCAAAGTCCGTTGCCTTACCGCTTGGCTAATCCCCAACAAAGTATAAAACCTAATTTTAAAATTAATGGGGCGATCGAGGGGAATTGAACCCCCGAGTGTCGGATCCACAAACCGATGCGTTAACCACTTCGCCACGACCGCCATGTTAAGATATTCAATTGGCAGGGGCAGCAGGAATTGAACCCACACCAAAGGTTTTGGAGACCTTTGTTCTACCTTTAAACTATGCCCCTAAGGTAAACTTGGTGGAGGATGATGGATTCGAACCACCGAACCGTGAGGAAGAGATTTACAGTCTCCCGCGTTTGGCCACTTCGCTAATCCTCCATGTGGTGCCGTCGAGAGGACTTGAACCCCCAACCTACTGATTACAAGTCAGTTGCTCTACCAATTGAGCTACAACGGCATATCCAATTGCTTCAGGTATTGCTAGTACATCATGGTGGCTCGGGACGGAATCGAACCGCCGACACGAGGATTTTCAGTCCTCTGCTCTACCGACTGAGCTACCGAGCCTGATGTTTGTAATGGCGGAGCTGACGGGATTCGAACCCGCGGTCTCCTGCGTGACAGGCAGGCATGTTAGGCCTCTACACCACAGCTCCACATCATATTCTCGGATCATTCCGAAGGTAAACATTGGTTGCGGGGGCAGGATTTGAACCTGCGGCCTTCGGGTTATGAGCCCGACGAGCTACCGGGCTGCTCCACCCCGCGTCGTTAAAAAGTTATAATGGTGGAGGATGACGGGATCGAACCGCCGACCCTCTGCTTGTAAGGCAGATGCTCTCCCAGCTGAGCTAATCCTCCATATCGTCTTGAGCGACTTTTATATCTTACCATAGGCTCAAGTCTTAAGTCAAGCACTTTTTTCAATCTTTTTGTAAAGAAGTTGGTGACCCGTAGGGGATTCGAACCCCTGTTACCTCCGTGAAAGGGAGGTGTCTTAACCCCTTGACCAACGGGCCGTATATGGCAGAGAGGAAGGGATTCGAACCCTCGAGACCCGGTTAGAGCCTACACGATTTCCAATCGTGCTCCTTCGACCACTCGGACACCTCTCTACAATGGCTCCCCGAACAGGACTCGAACCTGTGACAACTCGATTAACAGTCGAGTGCTCTACCAACTGAGCTATCAGGGAATATACTGTTTTCGCTGATTACGCATCTGAATTGCTTCAGAAAGACACAATCACTCGAAATCAAAGCATTGCGCCTTGAAAACTGGATACGAAAGATGTTGTTGCTGAACTTTAGCTGTTGCCTACAGGTTGTATGGACCATATAAGCTCTTTAGGATAAGCCCTCGACCGATTAGTATTCGTCAGCTACACACATTGCTGTGCTTCCACCCCGAACCTATCAACCTCGTCGTCT
>NZ_JBFRGE010000045.1:0-51380 GCF_052115185.1 Paenibacillus sp. 2TAB19
CTGCAATATAAGCAGCATTGCAATAGCAAAGATCAATAAATTGAAGTAAACCGTAATCAAAAGTTTATTTCGTACGGATAACGAATAGTACCATTGGCTCATAATGTAAGCGCTCCTTTTAWTAGATTATCCATATTATAGCACCGCTATCGAATAAGGTCTATAATTGTCGATTACGAAATGAATCCTTTTTACCCATTGTAATAAGCGCAAAATGTTGTTCGGAAAATACTAAACCTATTTTCGGTGAATGAAAAATTAGAAAATGATACCATTTAAAGAGAATTAGACAAGTGTAATCAATAATTACATATGATCTAAATCAGGATAATCGAACTATCTTTAAAATGCCTTTAATGGGAAAAAATACTTTTTGTTTAAATCAGAAAATGAATACTTCTTTTAGATCTGCGATCAATAGTCGAATTGAATCATAAATAGTAATATTTTATCAAATTTTATCTTGTAATAGGGACAATGCGCATATATAATATGCCTTGAGAACTATACATATAAAATTTTACAATAATTAATAAGGAGGAATGTTTGTATGGAATTGGATTCTATGCCACTCGCCCGTCAAATCGATTTTGTATTTCGTAAACTAGAGGGGGAGCTCACGAACGCTGCAGCAGGAACGGTAATGATTCATATTCGTAATAATGCAGTTGGCAAGTTTGGTCTCAGGCATCACCCGATCGAAAGCAGGAACGGCAAGTTCGAAAGCCAAGGGCAAGGACTCACGTTATTACAGGTGCAAGAATTTCGTAAAATGGCGATTGAGGCGCTTAAGTTTCGCAGAGATTGGACGCATGGCGAGATCATGTATGACTTTTCTGTTCGGCCTAGCGCCGGTTCCTGGTCTGCAAGTATCCTCTACGAGTCTAATTACAATATGGCCAATTGGAATACCCGCTTCGTTCCTAAGCAGCATGATCTGCGAGAATGGCAATAATGGCGAATTCGGCTGTCTGCTCACACGCAGGCGGCCCCTTATTTTTTAAACGAAATTTAACTTCACTTTAGGGGAAGCCTTGGACTATGATAAATACAATCATGCTCGGAATCGAGGTTATATCCGTTAATGAAACAGGTGCTTTATATAGAAGACGACAAGGAAATCGGAGCTTGGGTCAAGGAGGATTTGGAGCGGCGCGGATATTCGGTAGATTGGCTGATTACAGGCGATACTGCTGTGGATCGTGTTGGCAGTGCCGACATTGTTGTGCTGGACGTCATGCTGCCCGGCCTTGACGGCTTCACGATCGGGCAACGGCTGAAGAAGGAAGCACCGCAGGTGCCGATCCTTATGTTATCCGCAAGAACAGCAGTAGACGATAAGCTGCAGGGTCTTCGCTTCGCGGATGATTATTTGACGAAGCCGTTCCATCCCGATGAGCTTGCGGCAAGACTGGATGTACTGCTGCGCAGATACGGTCAACCGATCGAGCTTGAGCTGGCGATTGGTCATTTGGTTATTAAGCCGCAACTGCAGGCCGTGTACGATGGACGAACCGGGGACGAAATACCGCTGACTCCGAAGCAGCTCCAAATTTTATTTTATTTTCTCGACAACTTGAACCGCATTGTTACAAAGGAACAAATATATGAGGCAGTATGGGGAGATCCGTATATAGATGGCGACAAGACGATTATGGTTCACATCCGGTATCTTCGCGAGAAAATCGAGCTCGATCCAAGCAATCCGCTTATTATAGAGACGATTCGTGGGATCGGCTATCGGGTGAAGCGATGAACAGGCTGAGCAACGATTCGCGGAAGATGGGCTTGAAGCGTTCACTGCTTTCGCGTTACATGTTAATTGTGTTGTGCGCGGTGATGCTGCTTCCAATATCGCTGCCCGTCGTGTCGGTGATCGTCTTCTTACAAGGGGGAGGCAAGATTGCGGATACGATGGAGTCGAGACTATACCGCGACGGAAACCAATTGGAGACGATGTGGCATGACGAAGCGGCAAGACTGAGCGGACAATCACCAGAGCAAGTTGATGCAGCGCTTATTCGTAAGAAAGCGGAGTATCCAGAATCGACTTTATTTTGGGTGGATGGCAGCGGTCGTACGAAGCTACAGCTCCCAGTGAACGAGCAATTACGATTGCCTGCGCAGTGGAGCGCTTCGTACACCGTTCAATTCATGAAAGATAGCGTAGGCAGAGAGGATTTCACGATTGTAGCTTTTATCGGGGATACACGCTCGGAAGGATTTATAGTATTCAAAGTGCCTAGGGTGCTCATGCAATCTGGCGCGGGCAGTGCTTCCAAGTCGATATTACCGATGTACCTTATCGTTTTAACGATCGTGCTAGCGGTTTTTTTATTTATTTCAGTCCTTTTTTTCAACGGCATTCGCAAGAGGCTCGTTCGTCTGCAAGCGGCCATGTCGCTTCCTGCGAACAACGGCATACCGGCTCCTGTCGCCACGAACAAGCCGGATGAAATCGGCCAGTTGGAAGTAGCCTTTAATGAGATGGTGAGCAAGCTCGAGGCGAGCCGCGAGCGCGAGGCGAATGAGGAGGGACTTAGGCGAGAGCTGATCGCAAGGCTTTCTCATGATCTAAGGACGCCGCTTACTGCGATAAGAGCGCATGCGTTCGGCCTAAAGCAGGAGACACTGTCCGAGGTAGGTCGGCAATCGCTGCAATTAATTGATCGGAAGATCGAATATGTAAGCCAATTGATCGAGAATCTGCTTTCTTTCACACTGCTGGAGTCAGGTAAATATCCGTACCGTCCGGAGCGGATTGATATAGTCCGGATGGCGAGAGCATCGATTGCTGGCTGGTATCCTGCGTTCGAGCAGCAAGGCTTTGACATCGATATCAACCTGCCGGATGTACCTGTGTATTGGCACATCGATCCCGAATGGATGGAGCGAGTGCTCGACAACTACTTTCAGAACGTGCTGCGTCATGCGCAGTCGGGGCGTTATGTTGCGCTTCGATTAAGCGAGGAGCAAGGCGGAATTTTGACAATAGCGGATCATGGTCCGGGAATGAATGAGACGTCTGAGGAGAGAGGCGCAGGCATCGGTCTTGCGATCGCTTCCTTGATGCTGGAGGAGATGGGACTGTTCAGCGAGATCGCAAGCAGCAGCGAGGGAACGATAATTCATATTGCTGGTTCTGTATCGAACCGTCAGGAGGACTCTCCTTGACGGTTTTTCTTGTTTTTTTAAACAAAACTTAACCTTGCCGCTCCTGTTGTCTTAACCTAACGCCTTTAAGATGATTACAGAGGTGATAGGCAATGACAACGAATAAAGAAATGATATTGGAAACACGAGGGCTTACGAAAAAATTAGGCGGAAAGCCCGTCGTTAAGGACGTTAATCTGAGAATTGAACGCGGCGATATATACGGCTTTCTCGGCCCGAACGGTGCAGGGAAAACAACGACGATCCGCATGTTGCTCGGATTGGCGAAGCCTACTAGAGGACAGGTCCGCATTTTCGGCAAAGACATAAGCAAGGATCGTCTAGAAATCCTGCGCAAAGTCGGATCGCTCGTTGAATATCCGTCGTATTACGGGCATCTGAATGCGATTGAGAACTTGGAGGCGGTAAGACGACTTCTAAATGCGCCTAAGTCACGGATTGACGAGGTGCTGTCGATCGTCCGGCTGACGAAGGATGCGAAGCGCCCTGTCAAAGGGTACTCGCTTGGAATGAAGCAACGGCTTGGTATTGCGACGGCGTTGCTAGGAAATCCTGAGCTGCTGGTGCTCGATGAGCCGACGAACGGTCTTGATCCAGCAGGCATCTTGGAAATTCGCGAGTTGATTAAGAGCTTGCCGAAGTCGCATGGGGTTACGATTCTAATTTCCAGTCACTTGTTGTCTGAGATTGAGCAGATGGCGACAAGAGTAGGCATTATTGCAAAGGGCAGCTTGATCTACGAGGATCGGATTGAGAAGCTGCGCGAGCGTGCGCAGGGACATATCCGTCTTGGTGTAAATGATCCGGAAGCCGCATGGGAGCTGCTAAGCGCAAGCGGGGTTAGTGCTTCGCTGGACGAGGGCAAGCTTACGGTCGCGGAGACGGATAATGCGGCAATAGCCGCAATCGTAGCAAGACTCGTTGGCGGGCATCACCAAGTATTCCGCGTGGAAGAAGAGAAAGTATCGCTGGAGAGCATTTTCCTCGATATGACAGGAGTGGAGGGGAGCTTATGATGCTGCGCATTATGTCTGTCGAATTCCTCAAGCTGAAGAGGAAGCTCGTCTGGCTGCTTGTCTTATTAGGGCCGTTCGGTGTAATTGCGCTGCAAGCGGTCAACTTCGGACTCCGCTACGATTATTTGACCCAAATATATGCTGAAGATCTATGGGGCGGATTAATTCATAATGTATCTATGCTCATGCTGCCTACGTTGTTCATTGGACTAACGATTCTTGCCTCCATGACGGCAGGTATTGATCATCAGATGAATGCATGGAAGYAGACAATGGCGCTTCCAGTAGGCAAAGCGAGGATTTTCTTCGGTAAATTCGCGGTAACGGCCATATTGCTGTTATGCTCTAGCACACTGCTTGTTCCGTTCACCGTTGCTCTGGGCATTTTGCTCGGTTTTGGCGTAGAGGGAATGCCGATTGTCGATCTGATGACGACCGTATATTACCCGTTCCTTGCGATCATGCCTTTCGTTGCTCTCCAAGTAGGGCTATCGGTTATTATACACAACCAGGCATTGCCGTTAACCGTCGGAATTATCGGTATGATTGCGGGCATGTTCGCGTCCCAGTTTCCCGATTGGATGCCATGGAAATGGCCGTACCTCATTAATGCTTGGAATCTGCCGCTGTATTCGGTAGGAGCGGGCTTGGCGCTAGGGCTCATCGTCTTGCTCCTCGGCATGTATCAGTTCGTTAGAAAGGATGTGAGGTGATGATCGGCATGATTCGGTCGGAATGGATGAAGCTTAGACGATCGGTTGTATGGCTGCTTGCAGCTGTCAGTCCGCTGTTCGTGGCAGTTATCGGCATAGTGGATTTGGAGAAGGGAGTACAATTTCCATGGGTAGAGGTGTTGTCGATAGCATCCGCGCTGCATGCCATGCTGTTCCTGCCGCTGCTYGTAGGTATATTCGCCGCACTCGTGTGCAGGTATGAGCATGTCGGCGGGGGCTGGAAGCAGATGCTGTCGCTCCCGGTATCGAGAACGGGGGTGTACGCCGTCAAGCTGGGAATGGTCATGCTGCTTGTTGGCGTAACTCAGCTTCTATTGCTATTGTTCATCCTGCTGCTCGGCTTCATGAAGGGATTCAGCGGCGATATTCCATGGTCTATTCTGCTTGGATCGATGCTTGGCGGCTGGGTCGCATGCCTGCCGCTCGCGGCGCTGCAGCTATTCGTATCGATAGCGTTCCAGAGCTTTGCTGCACCGCTCGCGGTTAATGTCGTATTGACGCTGCCGAACATTCTCATCGTCAATTCATCGCAATACGGACCTTATTATCCGTGGGCGCAGCCGATGCTGKCCATGCTGCCACGCGACGATTACGGGTTCGGCGCCTTTAACATGTCGATGGAAACGTTGTTTATCGTAATAGTAGGCGGTTTCTGCGTATTCGGGCTGGTAGGCTGGACCTATTTCCAGCGAAAAGCGGTCTAGTAAGCAAACTCCAGATCCGGATACACATATGGAGTTGCCGGCGCTTCGATTCGCTCGATCTTCGTAGCTTCAAGCGTAATGATCTCATTATCCATGTAGCTGGTCGTCTTAAGCGTTCCTTTGACGGATACCCATTCGTCTGAGGCATACTCGTTAGCTTTGGGCCATTCAATCATAAGCCCGTAAGGCAAGGCATCGGCCGAGCAGCAATTCATGGCGAAGCGGCTGACCGCGATTCGATCCTTGCCCATTTCATCTTCTCGGTAAACGAAGCCTGAAAGGACGACTTCCTTGCCTAAGAAAGCTTCCCGGTACAAATCAAGCGTCGTCAGCGTCTCGATAAATTGTTTCTCGGGTACTTCTATCGCAGGCAGGGAGTAGAGGATCTTCCCATAATTCGCATGGTCGATCGTATATTCGTCGTAAGGGAATAGCGCATCGAGCATTTTTTCTTCCGATATTGGCGCAGGGTCAACCTCAGGTACAGGCGCAGTTATCAGGTCAGCCCGTTCAAACGAAGGGCTTCCCGATAAACTGACGCCTTTCTTAGCTGCGAGGGCGCTGCCAAGCGTCCCGGTCGGTGCTAGAAAACCGAGCGCGAGCGGCAGGAGAAATAAGCCGTAAATGAGCGTGTTCTTGGCAATGGAAGGCGAAGGCTCATGGTCATGCTCGCAGCCGCAGTCGACTTCCTGCTTGCCCATGCGCTTCTGAAGGGCAGCATATATTTGATAGATCGCTGCGGCATATAAGCCGATGGCCGACAGCTTCACGTACAGTTCCATGCGGGGGGCGATATATAGCGTCATCTCATCCGTCTGGAACAAATAAACGATAAAAAAGGCAAAGCCGGTTAGTATAGTTGCGCGCAGTAAATGGTGGATCATATGAATACCTCCGTTAACCAAGCCCCTATGAAAGTAAGCGAGGCTGTTAATGCGATAAGAGCGAGCACGATTCTAATGCGGAATGTCGACAGCAGCATAAGCGTGTTTTTCAAATCGATCATCGGACCAAATACGAGAAAGGCAAGCAACGGGCCGAAATCAAAAATGCCGCTGAAGGAAGAAGCGATGAAAGCGTCGGATGTGGAGCATATCGATAAGATGAAAGCGAAGCCCATCATGAACACGTATGAAAATACGGGCTGCTCAGCGAATACGGCAAGCGTGCTGCGATCGACAGCCGTTTGGATGATTCCGGTAAGCAATGCGCCGAATATTAAATATTTGCCCATCTCAAAAAACTCGTCGGATGCGTGAGCCATCGTGGATGAGATTCTGGAGCGGA
This sequence comes from Paenibacillus sp. 2TAB19, assembly GCF_052115185.1. Taxonomy (NCBI): domain Bacteria; kingdom Bacillati; phylum Bacillota; class Bacilli; order Caryophanales; family Paenibacillaceae; genus Paenibacillus; species Paenibacillus sp. 2TAB19. The sequence goes on from NZ_JBFRGE010000045.1 coordinate 6,916, forward strand.
AGCCTTTGCCGCCAATTCCATGCTCGTGCTCGTGGCTATGGTGGTGATGGTGAGCATGGCCGTGTTGATGTTCATGGTCATGGGTGTTTGAATGCTCATGGTTTTGCCGAGGCATTGCTTTAAGAGGGCTTCTCTTCATGAACTTGTAAAGCAGCAACCCGATGATGAAAGATACTGCGAAAGCTAGTCCCATCCGGGCGAAAGCCATCTCCGGCGTCGTACGGAACGCGGTGTATGTAGATGTGTATACGATAGGGTTCACAATAGGGCCGGCGAGCAAGTATACGATACCGATATACGCGGGCATCCCTTTGCGGATCAGACGTCTGACGACGGGAATCATACCGCATTCGCACAATGGGAACAGAAGGCCGAGCAATGCGCCGAACAGCACGCCGGCAACCGGATTTTTTGGCGTCCATTTCTGAATGAGCTCGTCCGTTACGAATACTTGCAGCAGCGCTGAGAAGAGTACGCCGAGCAGGATGAACGGAAAAGCTTCCAATATGATGCTAATGAACAATATTTTGAACGACTGGAAGTTAGCTTCCGTGAAGATGGCCGTCGGCAGCTCGCGATTCGTGACGATCAGGGTTAGCATAATCAGRCTGCCAACACCGAGAAGCGGCGTTCCGAAACGGAATATCCATTTAAGCATGCGGTGCGTCTCTCTCCTTTAATAGTAATGATTACGATTATACGACTTAATATAGCATATGCTCCCAATTTTGGCTATAGGACAACTTTATTTCTTGTTGGCGTCTTGCCGCCAGCTTCAAACGTTTGCGTATGAGCGCATGGCTTCTTGACATTCATGTCAGCGCGAGTATAATCAGTTTAAATGCGATGATGGGAACAAGTAAGCTTKAGGCGAATTGCGTGCAGAGAGCCGGTGGTAGCTGCGAACCGGTGCAAACCTCGAAGCTGAATGGAACCCGGAGCCGATGTGCGGAACCGGTAGCTGCAGCTCTGCCGAAAATGTTCATCCGGATGCTCACCGTTACTGAGCGTTAAGGTTTGTGCGGCATTCGCCCCTGCATTAGGGTGACGGGCGGCGCAGACGAATTAGGGTGGCACCACGATCTCTCGTCCCTTGCGGCGAGGGTTTTTTTGCGTTTTTTCGAACCCTTATATCGATAAAGATGATGGCCATAGAAAGGTGGAGTTGAATTTGAAAAAAGTACTATCCGGCATTCAGCCAAGCGGACAGCTAACACTCGGAAACTATATCGGAGCGTTGCAAAACTTCGTGAAGCTCCAGCATTCCGAGGAATGTTTCTTTATGATCGTGGATTTGCATGCGATCAGCGTGCCGCAGGATCCCGCTAATCTTAGAGAGCAGACCGAAGCGGTAGCGGCGCTCTTCATCGCTGCGGGTATCGACCCGTCGAAGGCAACGGTCTTCGTTCAATCTCATGTGCGCGAGCATGCAGAGCTCGGATGGTTGTTCACGACGCTTGCCAATATGGGCGAGCTGGAGCGTATGACGCAATTCAAGGATAAGTCGTCAGGAAAAGAATCCGTCGGAGCGGGCTTGTTCGTGTATCCGACGCTAATGGCTGCTGATATATTGCTGTATAACGCGGATCTTGTGCCGGTAGGCGACGATCAGAAACAGCATTTGGAATTGACTAGAGATCTGGCGCATCGCTTCAACACGCGCTTCGGCTCGTACTTTACGATTCCAGATCCTTATATTCCGAAGGTAGGCGCGCGCATCATGTCGCTTGACGATGCAAGCAAGAAGATGAGCAAGAGCAATCCGAATCCGGCGAGCTTCATCGCGTTGCTCGATCCTCCGGATGTCATCCGCAAAAAAATTAGCCGAGCAACAACCGATTCCGGTCGCGAAGTGAAATATGACCCGGCGAATAAGCCGGAGATCAGCAATCTGATTGGGATCTATTCGCACTGCGCGAACATGAGCATTGCAGAGATCGAAGCGCGTTACGAGGGGCAAGGCTATGGACCGTTCAAGAAGGATTTGGCCGAGCATGTTGTGTCCGTGCTTGAGCCGTTGCAGAACAAGTATCACGATATTCGCAATTCAGGCGAGATTCATAATATCTTGAAGCAAGGTGCTGAGCGTGCGTCTGAAGTAGCTTCCCGCACGCTAGCAGATGCGAAGGATCTAATGGGCTTCCTTCGCCCGCGCGGCTAGCGGATAACGATAGGAAGAAGCAACAAGGCTGACGCCAGATGGCGTTCAGCCTTGTTGTTTCTTACGGCGCATGCGCGCCTTAACGATAAAACCGGCACCTGTCGTGAACAGCCATAGCAGACCGAACAATAGTACTAGCCAGCCGCTATGACTGATGGATATAGCCATTGCGCTCATCCATATGACGGATACGACGGCGAAAAACAAGGATAGTTGCTTAGACATGACGTTATTCTCTCCTTCACAAACTTTGATCATATTTTTTTGGGGGATAGAGCATAGTTTCTCTTTTTGTGCACATAATAAGTTTGCACCACACAATCAAGCGCAGGAGACGAAAGGAGAAATACCTCATGGCAGGAAGCAGAAGCAATACACTGATCGTTCCACAAGCAAGTCAAGCTCTTAATCAACTGAAGTTGGWAGCGGCACAAGAACTCGGTGTACAAATCCCGGCAGATGGCTATTACGGTAACATTTCAACTCGTGAAGCGGGCTCCCTTGGTGGCTACATCACGAAAAAGCTAGTCCAAATTGCTGAACAACAGCTTTCTGGCGGCTACCGTTAAGCGCTTTTAATACACAAGGATCAAATGGAGTTCAAGGGAAACCTTGAGCTCCTTTTTATTTAAAATATAGGAAAGTATAAGTTTTACTCTTATCCTTATGCCTATATTTCACCGCGAAACGTTAGCTTACGCCGCCAAAGGACGGCGATAGCCGTTTACGCTTGACGTATAGGAAAGTATATGAGTTTGCTCCTACTTTTTCTATACGTTTCGACGAAACGATGGCGTCTATAGAAAAGACGCCGTCAGGCGTTTCTTCTTAAACGGTTTTCGCAAAAAGCCAAAAACAAAAGCCCCTTCTATTATGCAGCAAGGGGCAGGCTACAATCAATATTAATACGTATCCATTCGAAGACGCTTCATAAGCCGTTCGTCGCTAAGCCAGCCGACATAGGAGCCGATCGTCTCGTACTTCTGATTCATGAGTAGGACGCCAACAAATGGATACTGCTTGCGATGCCGGTAGCGAACATCCGACCATCGTACCTCATAGCCCCAGCTATGCTCGCGAACATCCGCGCATGCGAAGCTGGTGAAGTAGAGGAAGGAACGGATAGCAGGTTCGTTCTTGGACAAGGCTACAGCCGGGTGATCTGAGCATCTGACGCGGTCGAGCCATCTCAGCTTGCCGCCGTGCAGCGTACCAATTACAAAGCTGCCATCATGAGCCTCCTTGACTACGTTCCAAATCGATAACGATATGGTCGGAATCGCAATGTAGGAGTCGCCTTTCTTATGCTCCTTGTCCAGTTTGGGAAGTAACGCGATCTTGCCGCGCTGAACGAATGTGCGCCATACAAAATAGACAGCGGTGAACAAATACAGCAACGGGAACAGCAGTGCGGGATTTACGAGACCCGCAGCCCAAAGTAAAATAGCAATGATATGGGTCGTGAAGACGACCGGGTCGAAGATGTGAATAATGTTCCACGAAATCCACTTATCGGTAAAGGGCCGCATCGCTTGGGTGCCGTAGGTGTTGAATAAATCGGTGAAGACGTGGACGCAAACGGCTAACAGCACCCAGCCGCCGATGTGCAGCCAAGGCAGAGAACCTCTGTAAAGCAGCTGAAGGACGGCCGTAATAAGAATGGTCCAAATGGCGATGGCCGGCAAGGAGTGAGATACGCCGCGGTGGTTTTTAATATAGACGGCGTTGCCTTTAAATCGTAGCAGACCGTCAAGATCAGGCGCCTGAGAGCCGGCAATTGTACCAAGCAGAACGGCAGTCTGAATCGATGGATTAGCGGCAACGACAGGATCGACGGCAGCGAGTCCTGCCAGTCCGATCCCCATAACGAGATGTGTACCTGTATCCATTGGAAGCCCCCTGTTGTGTAATGCGAAGTCATTTATGGTTCATTCGTTATTATGATCTAATCGACAAAGGAGTATGACGTATTATGTACATCTGTTTCGCTGAATATCGCATTAAACCCGAGCATCGAGAAACCTATTTGAGTTATACGCAAGCTTTGCTAAAGGACAATGATTGCGTCCATATATATGAAGGAACAGATCAGCACCATCTATTCGTCGAGTTATGGTCAGCGAATACTGCCGAACAAGCCGAGCAAATCAAAGAAGAACGCTGCAGCGAGCGTTCTTCTTGGTCTCAAATCACAGGTTGGATCGAGGGCGGCGCCGGCAAGTTCCATATATGGACGTTCAAGCCGGCCTTCTCCTCTGTACAGTCTTAGCGTCCGAGCGGAGTCGCCGAGCTGACTACGCCGCCTTGGAACGGATATTCGTAAGCGATTGGCTCATCGAATGTCACATAGTCCAGGTTAAGCGTCAGCAGCAAGTAGCGCATACCCGTCGTTGGATCGCTAATAATAATATGATCGCGTCCAGCCGCTTCAATGACGCCTTTGAAAATCTTCGCATTCCACTGGCTATTGTTCTCGTAGGTCATGTAGAAAGTAGCCATTTTGCCGCGGTTCAGGCGTAGTATGTTCTCCACATACGACTCTTCTACGAATGGGGATACGATATTACCGCCAGATGGTGTTACGATTGCGCCGCTAGGCACGCCTACTGGCGGCATCGTCGACTGGGCCTTCATCGCTTGAAGCGGCATCGCTTGATTGCCCATTGCTTGGAGTGGCATGGGTTGGTTACCCATTGCCTGCATAGGCATCGCTTGATTAGCCATCGCTTGAAGAGGGAAAGCTTGATTACCTTGCTGAGCCGGAAGCGTCGTTGGCATTTGCATGCCGTAGCCGCCATACCCGTACCCGTAAGCACCAGTATTCGCCGGGCTTACTGCTGTTTTGTACCCATAACCGTTGGACATTCGAGATTTCCTCGCTTTCGTGTGCTTATATTTCAGCGCGAAACGGTAACTGTTACGGCACAGAACCGAGCTGCGCAAAGACGCAGTTAACGGTTCGTGCGTAGCGATTGCCGTTTACGCAAGATAAACGTTAATAAACGGCTGGACAATCGCCGCGCGTCGGAACGAAGAAGCAATGTGCTTTGTAGCGGCCGCTGTTGCCTTGGTCATACCACGTATTCGGACAATTGCCCGCAGGACGGAAGAACCAAAGCGCGTTCGACGCCGGGTGCTGTCTTTCCCCGTTGATCATTCGCTCAGCTAACCGAATATCTTTGTCTCGTGCAGCCTGATAGAAATAACCTTTCTGGGTTGCTTCGAAGCCGCCTGGACTTTGGAACACCATCTGCGGGATCGAACGAATGTTTTTGAAATCCAAGCAATTGCCGCGTACTCGGTTGACGCCGACATTGCCGACCATAAGCATGCCAAGCTCGCCTTCGCCTTCCGCTTCCGCACGCATAAGCCGGGCTAACATTTTCGTTTCCTCGGAATTCGTTTTAATAACGGCCATAGGCTTAGGTCGTTCACTTCCCTTCGCATACTGACTACTGTCACAAACGGTTTGATGCGCGCTGGGCCCTTATAGGCATCAAACTACATACCCATTGTATTGAGCGCTGGGCGAATTGGTTACAAAAGATTTGTCACAATTTGAGTGGCGAATTCATGAACAAAACCGTCGAACATTGTCATTGAGAGTGTTTTTCGGTATGATTAAGAACGATTCATCAATGAATGATAGGCGCTAGTTGCGTCTTGTCGCATACTCGGGAGGCTTTGCTTTGTGCTGAAGGACTTGATTGCATTAACAAAACCGCGGCTGCTTCGGCTTAATATCTTTGCTGCTCTAGGCGGATTTATCGTAGCTTCCAAATGGGACTTCGATATGGAGATGTTCCTGCTGCTTATTTATATGTTGGCCGGTTCGACGCTGACGATAGCTTCAGCGACCGTCATTAACAACTATTGGGACCGTGAGCTTGATCTGAAAATGGAAAGAACGAAGGACCGGGCGCTGCCGACTGGCAGAATGAAGCCGGGAACCGTGCTTGCATACGGAATTATTTTGGGCACAGTTGGACTAGCTGTACTGTTTGTGCTCGTTAGTCCGCTTACAGGCTGGCTCGGATTGCTGGGCTGGTTCGTATATATTGTCATCTATACAATGTGGCTTAAGAGGAGCTCGACATGGAGTACGTCGATTGGCGGCATATCAGGCGCCATGCCTCCGGTTATCGGTTATTGCGCGGTAACGGGCGAGGTGGATGCCGGAGCTTGGATTCTGTTCGCGTTCCTATTCTTATGGCAGCCGGCTCACTTCTGGTCGCTTGCGATAAGAAGGGTAGAAGAATATCGCGAGGCGGGATTCCCGTTGCTTCCGGTTGTGAAAGGGATTAAGCGGACGAAGCTTCAAATGATTCCGTATGTGCTGCTCCTTCTTCCAACTTGCGTGCTGCTCTATACTTACGGTTATGCGGGCATTTATTTCTTGATTATTTCCATTCTTTGCGGCGTTGTATGGCTCGTGCATACGCTTCGTGGCACGGCAGCGCAAGATACGGAGAAGTGGGCGAAGGCGAATTTCCTTATTTCGGTTAATTATTTGATGGTTGTGTTCATCGCGATGATCGCGAATACGACATTGACCTAATATAAGATAGAAGACGAAGGTGATGCGAAGATGGTTTTTTTGAAAAAGCACAGTTTTAAACTTGCAGTACTCGCGTTATGCGCGGCAATGGGCATTTATTTATTGTTTACGTATGTGATTAAGCCGGAAGCACCGCTGCCGATCGAGATGGCAGCGCCTGCTTTCGAATTGACCGATGTGGACAGCGGTGACAAAGTATCGCTTGAATCGACGAACGGCAAAGCGAGAATCGTTTACTTCTACTTCGCGAATTGTCCGGACGTTTGTCCGCCGACGACCTTCCTGTTGTCGGAGGTTCAAGAAAAGCTGGAAAAATCCGGTAAGCTCGGAACGAAGGCAGAACTGATATCGATCACGTTCGACCCGGTGAGGGATACGCCTGAGGTCATCAAAGCATTCGCGGAGAGAAACTTCGCCCAGCCGAACGGTTGGAAGTTCCTGCGGGGCGATGACGAGGAGCAGACGATCAAGCTCGCAAGAGACTTCGGCGTGAGCGTAGCCAAGGTGGAAGACGGCTCGTTCGCCCATATGAACGTCATTACGATTGTCGATCAAGACGGCCAAATCCGCAAATGGATTAACGGCAGCGATGAGAATGTTACATCAGATACAATATTAGGCGAGCTGAACAAGCTGCTGTAGAAGATACAGCAGCAGCAGCGTAATTAGAACTCGTCCTTATTCCACTGTAAAGCGGGACCCGGCGCAGGATATACAATATGCGCATCGAGGCCCGCTTTTTCTAACTGCTCGATCAAATAATCCTCGGGTGTATGCTCAACGCCGGGATAGCCCTTGCGCGTATAAATATGCTCGGCATCCGGGAACAGATCGCGCAGCAAGCCGCGAATGCGCTTGCCCGAAGCATCGTTATCGGTAAATATGTATATTTGCTTGTCGCCTGCTTGCTTACGCAGCTTCTCAAGCTGCTCCGATCCTGGCGTCCCATAGGTGCAGTAAATGGGAACGTCCTCGGTTAGCACCCGTTTCAGACGGCTTTTGTCGTTTTTACCTTCTACAATAATGGCAACATCCATCATAATCACCTCTGTCTTAGCTTGTCCACCCTATATTAAGTTACTTTCGTGCGAAAATAAAGGCGGCCTGCTTATTGCAGGGCCGCCTCTTCGCTTGCTGGTAATGGATCATTACCACATGCAAGCACACGCTATAATTACGAGCAAGATAAACAAGACCAGAATAGTTGCAATGTTGTTGTTGCCGTGATGCCCAATGCCCCGGCTAGTTGATTCAACATGTCCAGACATCTTATTATTCACCCCTCTTTCATAGGTAGAGGTCAATGATGCTCTCAGCCCTCATGATAGCCTCGCTTATCGGCTTCTGTCATGCCGGCATAGTCATTTGACATAATGTATCCTATGTGCGGAGGGAACAATTGCCGTGTGCGAATACCCAGTTTTATGAAAAATAGGTGCGAGAAGCTAATATTCTCGAATTGTAGAACGGCAATACAGCGACGGCGAGCATGAGAGCGACGAAAGCGATGAAATAAGGCGAGAGCTGATCGCGCAGCTGGCCTGCGGCCATCGGCCCGATGAAAGCGCCGACGGAGAAGGCAATTGACAGTATGGAGAACGTGCGGCCGTATCTGGCGCCGCCGCTTAACTCGATTAACAGCGTCGATAACGCTGGCAGAATAATGCCTTTAGCCATGCCTATCAGCAGCAGCATCATAGTGAACGGAGCAGGGACACCAGCCGCCAGGCAGAAGTAGACGACGGCTAACATGAATGCCCCCCATAAAGTTCGTTGGAAAGCTGAGATCCGGTTCAGGAACAGCATGCTGAGCGTAATGAGCGCCCCGATACTGACGACGGAGAACAGCAGTCCTGTCGTCATTATGGATGCCTGCGATTTCGCCATGAGCGGAAGCTCGAACGACAATATACCTTGCGAGCAGCTGGTCGCAATCGGCAGCAGGAAGACGAGCCAAGGGATCGGCGTACCCTCGCCAAGCGGCTGCTGCGCAGTCTTCGGCTTCTTGCTTCCGCTCTCGGAGCTTGCTTTGACAGGCAGAGGAGCGACATTCATACGCTTGTCACTGATGAAGAAGACRGCGCATACAGCTGTTATAACCAGCAACCAGCCAAGCACCGTGAAAGCGGTCGTGAAGCCGATCTTCGCGACAAGATACGCCCCCGCTGCCGGCGAGACGACCGATGCGAGCGTATGGACGAGACCGTTGCCGGCCATTAGCTTGCCTTGCTCGGTAATATTGTTCGACAGGCGCGCCAGCAGCGCCAGGCAGGCAGGCGACAGGAAAGCGAGCACGAATCCGCTAATGGAGCGAAGCACGAGCAGCTGCCAAGGGTCAGTCACATGCGATTGAAAGAGGAGTATAATGCCTGCCGCGAGGAGGCTGAAAACAATAAATAAGCGGCTTCCGAATCGATCGACGCCGTAGCCGGCAATGAGATTGCCTGGCAGGTGAGTGATCGAATACATTCCCATCATAAGTCCGATGAAGGAGGGCGCTGCGCCAAGCGAGATGGCGAACGGCGTCAATATCGGGTATTGCGCATGCAAATCGAAGAACGCGACAAACAAAAATAAATAGAGCCAGATGGCAGTTTTCACTCCGTTATCCTCCTTGCTCATTCTCTTTACTAACTACTTGTACGTCATTAATGGACAGGATATGTCTGGCTAAAGTGGAAGGAAGCGTTTACGGTATATAGGACGTAGGGTATAATGTTTTGTAATAGCTTTTTGTACGAGGTATAATGGAGGGGATCGAATGGATTTTTTAGATTTTTCAGCGTATGACGTAGACACATGGACATCTTTTTTCAAAGACAACTGGTTCGTGCTCGTTATCGCGATTGTCGTGCTGCTTCTAATCGTTCGAATTGTGCAGACGGTCGTGAAATGGGCGATTGTCGCGGTTATCGTCATCGGCGTCGTTCTTTATAGCGGCTATACGATGGACGATCTGAAAGTGATCAGCACGAAGGTCGTTGACAGCGCGAAGCAAGAAATGATGACTGCGATGGCGGGCGATGCGAAGGATGCTGAATTCATTAGCAACGCGGACGGCTCGTATACAATCAAGACCAAGAACCTAGAGCTTAACGGCAAACCCGGCGACAATGAAGTGACCGTATCCTTCCGCGGCGCCCCGAAGATAACGATCGAGGTAGATAGCGCGATACAAGCCTTTATCGATCAAGCGAAGAACAACGGCTAATTCATTCTCCGTTAATATTGGGGATGTATATTAGCCTAATACCGGTAAGGCTTCATGAAAGGAGAGATTATGTTCGATTGGATGTTGCGGTTCGATGAGCTGGAGCCCGTAGCGATCATTGCTCTCCTGCTATTGCTTGTTTCATTATTGCAAGGGATAAAGAGGGGCGCGTCGGGATCAGCGAAGCGTCTTTTCTTTTTTGTATGGGAGGGCGTTGTGGCGATAGCGGGACTTGTCATCGCTGGACAACTTGCAGGCTGGGCTTCTCCTCAAGTTGCGAGGTGGCTCACCCGGACCGTTGTAGTGCCGGCACATGAACTCGGAAGTGCGCAGCAAGCGTGGTTTACGCTGCTGACAGGCCTGAGAGATTTCGCGCTGCTAAGGTACGGGATGCTCTTCCTAATTATCTACTTGATATTCAGAGTGATTGCCAGCTTCGCCGAGCCGCTGTTCAGTTATGCATGGAGCAGCATCATACGGGAGAGGAATAGCAGCGGCGTAATGGAAGAGCTTCCTGGACGCCGTTATGCCAGCAAGGCTACAGGTGCAATTATTGGTGCCGTTCATGGTGCCGGAAGATCTTTTCTTTTCATTGCAACTTTATTCGTCTATGTTTCGTTAATCCCTAATGGCTGGTACGCAGACAAGATCGCCGAATCACCGTTGTATCGAGAGGCTGCTGCGATGCTTGCTCCGGTTGCAGGCGATATGCTGGAGGGTCAAGGCCCAGTGCTTGCTGAGGCGGTGGAGGCGGAGTTCCGCCAAATCCTGCAGCGCAAATACGAGATTATCGACTATGCCGTACCGGATGATATCGCTGAGGCCGCTCTATTCGTAACGAAGGACGGGAACGACAACGAGGCGAAGGCACGTCTTCTATATGATTGGCTTGGTTCACGCATTGAGTATGATTGGGACAAAGCTAACAATTACGTCGAGCGGGGCATATGGAAAGAACAGACGCCGGCTGACACGTTCGCAACGCGCAAAGGCGTATGTATTGATACAGCAAGGCTGTATGCCGTGATGGCACGTACGGCAGGGCTCGATGTGAGAGTCGTGACGGGGCTTGGAGCCGATGGAAGCGGCGGCTTCGGACCGCATGCTTGGAATGAAGTGAACATTGGCGATGGCGACGACAATTGGATTCCGCTTGATGCTACATGGGCCTCTTCCGGTGATTGGTTCAATTCCCCAGGCTTTGAGCAGACGCATATTAGAGAAGCTGCTGCGATATAATGAATGGCATATTTATGATTAAGAGGTGAAAGCATGCAAGACGATCCGCAAAAGCGGGAGATCGTAAACAGACGTAATTTTTCATTCCGGCTTAATATGTTTTTTTTCGTTACATTCGTATTATTTAGCGTCTTAATCGTGAAGCTTGCGATCTTGCAGTTCGTAGAAGGTCCGACGCTTAGCGCAGAAGGGGCCGCGAAAGGAACGCGCAACGTTGCGATGCCGCCTATTCGGGGTAATATATACGACTCGACAGGCTATCCAATTGCTTATTCGACTTCGACRCAATCGCTGTATTACAGCGTACAGCCGGAGCTGAAGCAGGCCGATGCGGTTGAGAAGGCAAAGCAGATGGCGGTCGAACTGGACAAAGTGTTCACTAAGTATGGCGATCCGGCTTCGGCCATGACGGTAGATGATATTATCCGGCAGATGGATTTGGAGTTTAAACGAAATTTCATTTCTACGCCTAGGCGGATCAAGTCGAACCTGAYGAATGAGGAAATCGCCTATTTCATGGAGAACAAGAGCAACTTCAAAGGTATCGACATTATGGAGGAAAGTATCCGCAACTACGACAAAAGCTCAATTGCCGTACAATTGGTCGGCTACTTGAAGAAATATAGCGGGGTGCGGCTCGACAGCGAGTTCTATAGCGAGAAGATGAAGATTACCGATGCGACGCTTAAATACTTGGAAGAGGAAGATGTCGGCTTCGGCGGTATCGAGTTGATGTATCAGGACGTTTTGCGCGGAACGAACGGACTGAAGTCATACCCGGTTAATAACAAAGAGGTTATTATTGGACCGATGGAAATTACGAACCCGCAGAAGGGTTCGGACCTTTACCTGACGATCAATAAAACTGTTCAGTTAAAGACGGAGCAAGCCATTACCGACCATATCAAAAAAATATCGGAGTCGTCGAACTCCTATGAGCGCGCCGAATATGCCAAGACGGGTTATGCGGTAGCGATGGAGGTCGATACGGGCAAGGTTGTCGCCATGGCGAGCATGCCGGACTACGATCCGAATATATGGTCAGGCGGAAGAATTAGCAACGAGGATTATGAGAATATCGGCAACAGGCTGCAGAATGGTACGATCTCGACCGTATACGGCGACTATAAGACGGAGAAGGAACGCAACTCCCACCCGTCGTCTATTTTGCCGCCTGGCTCGACGATGAAGCCGTTGTCCGTGTTGATCGGACTTAATGAGGGTTTGTTCACTCCGACGACTAGGTATACGGATACGGGTGTGTTCTCGTTTGGCCGGAAGGGGTACGAGCGTTTTATCAAAAACTCCTTGAACCACGTATACGGCAGTCTCGACGGCGCTGGCGCCATAGCTAAATCCTCTAACCCATTCATGGCAGCGATGATCGGGAACAAGCTGTACATGCGCGGAGATGTGAACGGCAAGAGCAGCGTCGAGATTTGGGACGAATACATGAAGCAATTCGGTCTGGGCGTTCTTACGGGCAGCGGACTGCCGAATGAATCGAAGGGCATTATCGAGTATTACAAGGAGGCGCAGAGCGGAAGCTCGCAGTCCGCGCTTATATTCGCTTCCTTCGGACAACAGGGGCGTTATACGACGCTTCAGCTCGCCCAATATGTATCTATGCTTGCTAATCGAGGCAAGCGTATGAAGCCTCAGTTCGTGAATGAAATCAAGGATTCGGACGGCAATGTCATTCAAGGCTTCACGCCGGAGATCTTGAACACGATCGATATTCCTGAGCAATATTGGAAAGAGATTGAAACAGGCATGTCCGAAGTTAAGTCGGAAGGCTTCGAGGGCGTCGATTACACGTACAGACGGAAAACCGGTACATCCGAGCAGGACGTAGCCGGCCGCCGCGCGGAGAACGCGGTGTTCATCGCCTATGCGCCTGCCGACAAGCCGAAGCTAGCGGTTGCGGTTGTTGTACCGGACGGCGGCTTCGGCGGCTACGGCGCATCGCCGATCGCGCGTCAAATCTTCGATGCTTACGATGAAGAGGTTGGGCTGTACGGCGTGCCTAAGAAGAAGACTGCCGCTAACACTGGCGGGACTCCGGTAGAAGGTGCCGATGCTGGTAATGCTGCTGACGGCACGGCAGGTAATACGGCGGAATAACGATTATGAATATACGAAGCTGTCCTTTTCCATCCATCGAACGGATGCGAGAAGGGCAGTTTTTATTGCAACCTTTTTCATTTAGAATTCGTTATTTCCTAATGGATGGTACACATGGAAGATAATGAGGTGAAAAAACTGCAGGACGATCCGCAACAACGGGAAATAGCGAACAGGCGTCAATTTTCATTCCGGCTTAATTTGTTTTTTTTCCTTACCTTTGTTTTATTTAGCATCTTAATTGTCAAGCTTGCTGTCTTGCAGTTCGTGGAGGGTCCGACGCTCACTGCGGAAGGACTGAAGAAAGGGATGCGCGACGATGCGATGCCGCCTATTCGGGGCAATATTTACGATTCTACCGGTCATCCGATCGCTTATTCGACTTCAACGCAATCGCTTTATTACAGCCTGCAGCCGGAGCCCAAGGAGGCAGATACGATTGCTAAGGCAGAGCAGATGGCGATGGAATTGGACAAAGTGTTCAGCAAATACGGTGATCCCGCTTCGGCGATGACGGTGGGCGATATTATCCGACAGATGGATTTGGGATCCAAACGAAATATTATTTCGACGCCAAGGCGGATTAAGGCGAACCTAACGAACGAGGAGATCGCATATTTGATGGAAAACAAGAGCTCCTACATAGGCATCGAAATTATGGAGGAGAGCATACGCAACTACGACAAGAGTACGATCGCCGTGCAATTGGTCGGCTACTTGAAGAAGTATAGCGGTGTGCGGCTGGATAGCGAATTTTATAGGGAGAAAATGAAGATTACCGACCGGACACTCAAGTATTTGGAAGAGGAAGACGTGGGCTTCGGCGGCATTGAGATGATGTATCAGGACATATTGCGCGGGACGAACGGTCTGAAGTCGTATCCGGTCAATAATAAAGGGATTATTATTGGTCCAATGGAAATTACGAACCCTCAGAAGGGTTCGGACTTGATTCTGACGATCAATAAAAATGTGCAGTTGAAGACGGAGCAAGCCATTACCGATCATATCCAAAAGATATCGACGTCGTCCAACTTATACGAGCGAGCTGAATATGCGAGAACTGGCTATGCCGTGGCGATGGAGGTCGATACAGGCAAGGTTGTCGCCATGGCGAGCATGCCGGATTACGATCCGAATATTTGGTCAGGCGGAAGAATCAGCAATGAGGATTATGAAAATATCGGCAATAGACTGTCGAACGGCACAATCTCGACCGTATACGGCGACTACAAGACGGTGGAGGAAAGAAACGATCATCCATCGTCTATTCTGAATCTGGGCTCGACGATGAAGCCGTTGTCTGTATTGATTGGACTTAACGAGGGCTTATTCACAACGACGACCAGGTATCCGGATAAGGGGGTATTCTCTTTCGGACGGGAGGGCTATGAGACTTTTATTAAAAACTCCTTGAATCACGTATACGGCAGCCTCGACGGTGCAAGCGCAATTGCGAAATCGTCTAACCCGTTCATGGCGGCGATGGTAGGCAACAAGCTGTATATGCGCGGCAATGTAGATGGTAAGAGCAGCATCGAAATTTGGGACGATTACATGAAGCAGTTCGGTCTCGGTGTATTGACCGGCAGCGGCTTGCCGAATGAATCGAAAGGCGTTATTGATTACTTCAAAGAATCGAAGAACGGAAGCTCGCAGTCCGCGCTTATCTATGCATCCTTCGGACAGCAGGGCAAATATACGACACTTCAGCTCGTCCAATATGTGGCGATGCTTGCCAATCGCGGCAAGCGGATGAAACCGCAGTTCGTGAACGAAATCAAAGACACGGATGGCAACGTCATTCAAGGCTTCACGCCGGAGATCCTGAACACGATCGATATTCCTGAGCAATATTGGAAAGAAATCGAAGCGGGCATGTCCGAAGTTAAGTCGGAAGGCTTCGAGGGCGTCGATTACACCTATAGACGGAAGACCGGTACCTCCGAGCAGGATGTCGCTACCCGCCGCGCGGAGAACGCGGTGTTCATCGCTTATGCGCCTGCCGACAAGCCGAAGCTAGCGGTTGCGGTTGTTGTGCCTGACGGCGGCTTCGGCGGCTACGGCGCATCGCCGATCGCGCGTCAAATCTTCGACGCTTACGATGAAGAGGTTGGGTTGTACGGCGTGCCTAAGAAGAAGACTGCCGCTAACACTGGCGGGACTCCGGTAGAAGGTGCCGATGCTGGCAATACTGCTGACGGTACGGCCGGCATTGCGGCGGAATAAGATAAATAATAAGCGTATAAGCTGTCTCTTTCCATCCATCGATTGGATGTGAAAGGGGCAGTTTTTTCGTTTTGTATGGATTCCAGAGGCTGTCGATTAACGGTAACTAACCAATAGTTGTACGATATATCGTATAAACCAACCTTACGGATAGGTCAAATCAAGGTCTTTGATCGAAAAATCGTATAAAATCATCGGCTGCGTGGATGGAGTAACCACTTTTGTATGATAAATCGTATAAGTTTTTACAATTACATCTTGTTTAACTGGTCTTGTGTGAAAAATCATATAAATTGTGATCATATCTAAAGGATGACGGTTTGAATGGGATTATGTGCAGGCTAAAGCGGTGTAAGAGGACGACTGTTGCTTTTTATGTAACGATCGCTAATTGGCGTAGCTAATGAGCGGACTGACTCATTAGTAAAGCCAGGATGAGCTTGATAAAAATAAATGTTGCACTAGAGAAACATTTTTGTGTATTATAAAAAAAGAGGCACTAAGCTAAATAATATTCTCTAGGTCAAATAATGTTCGCAAGGGAAACTTGTCCGTTGACGATAAGGTGAAGACGCAACCATTTAAATTAAAAAATCACAAAATTCAAAATTCGATTTTCCAAACACGAAAGGGAGGGAACATCATGCGCAAGCATACCAAATCCAATTCAGCAATTAGAAGGTTCATTATGACGATTATATTTCTGTCCATAACGGCACTTGCCGTATCGGCATGCGGGGGCTCTACTACTAATCAAGGCGGGGAGAGCGCAGGCAAGCTGAAGGTGACGGCGACGATTGGGATGATTACGGATGTCGTCAAGCAGATCGGCGGCGACCATGTCGATGCTATCGGCTTAATGGGCTCGGGTATCGATCCCCATCTATACAAAGCGTCGCAAGGCGATGTGAAGAAGCTTGATGACGCGGATATCATTTTCTACAACGGCCTGCATCTGGAAGGCAAGATGGCGGAGATGTTCGAACAGCTCGAGAAGCGTAAGCCGACTGTTGCCGTATCCTCTTACTTGAAAGAGGAACAGCTGCACGCGAATCCGGCACAGGGCAGCGGTTCGCATGACCCGCATATATGGTTCAATGTGAWGCTATGGATGTCTGCTGCCGAGGTCATTCGCGATACGCTGGTCGAGAAAGATCCTGCCAACGCTGATGATTACAAACAGCGCGCTGCCGATTATTTGAAGGAGCTGGAGAAGCTTGATGCGTACGCGAAGGAACAAATTGCACTCATACCGGAGGACAAACGAATTCTAGTGACGGCGCATGACGCTTTCGGCTACTTTGGCGAAGCATACGGGTTAACTGTCACGGGTTTGCAAGGCATGAATACGATGTCTGAATACGGCTCCAAGGATGTCAGCAAACTTCGGGATTACTTGGTGGAAAACAAGATTAAGGCCGTGTTCATCGAATCAAGCGTGCCGAAGAAGTCGATTGAATCAGTCATTGAAGGCGCTCGTCAGCTTGGCCATGACGTGAAGATCGGCGGCCAATTGTATTCCGATGCGATGGGCGATGAGGGAACAGAGGACGGCACTTATATCGGCATGGTGAAGCATAACGTGGATACGATTGTAAGTGCATTGAAATAAGAATAAGAAACTAATGGAWCGAAAGTGAGTGATAAATATGAGCCTTACGAAAGCCATGACTAAGCAAACCGCGCACGTATCAGCACCATCCCCGTTGTCCGTGAACGGACTGACGGTTGCTTACCAGAAGAAACCAGTATTGCGGAACGTAACCTTCGAAATTAACGAGGGCGAGCTGATTGGCGTAATCGGACCGAACGGCGCCGGCAAGTCGACACTTATGAAAGCTACGCTAGGGCTCATACCGAGCATTGGCGGCGAGGTGCTCGTATACGGCAAGCCGTATAAAGAGCAGCGCAAGCTCATCGGTTACGTGCCGCAAAGGGAATCGGTCGACTGGGATTTTCCTACGAATGCGCTTGATGTCGTTATGATGGGGCGATACGGGCATCTCGGCTGGCTTCGCCGACCAGGCGCGAAGGAGAAAGCAATCGCGCTTGA
This sequence comes from Paenibacillus sp. 2TAB19, assembly GCF_052115185.1. NCBI lineage: Bacteria > Bacillati > Bacillota > Bacilli > Caryophanales > Paenibacillaceae > Paenibacillus > Paenibacillus sp. 2TAB19. The sequence goes on from NZ_JBFRGE010000045.1 coordinate 24,491, forward strand.
ATGTCTGAGCAAGGTCGGCATGGCCGACTTCGCCGATCGTCAGATCAGCCAACTGTCCGGCGGCCAGCAGCAGCGTGTCTTCCTTGCAAGAGCGTTGGCGCAGGATGCGAAGCTGTATTTCATGGATGAACCGTTCGCAGGTGTCGACGCCGCAACGGAGAAAGCGATTATTACGCTGCTTCAAGAGCTGAAGCGCCAAGGCAAGACCGTTGTCGTCGTCCATCATGATCTTGCAACCGTTCAAGATTATTTCGATTCGGTGCTGCTGCTTAATGTGGAGCTGCAAGCTTACGGACCTACCGATCAAGTGTTCACGCAGGATCAGCTGCAGCGTACTTACGGTGGCAGACTGGCCTTTCTTGACCGCAGCTTTCCATTGCCGACTGCATCTAACGGAAAGGGCGTGTAGCAGATGGCTAACATTTGGTCGATGATTACAGACCCGAACATGCAATGGATCTTTCTCGGCTGTACGCTCCTTGGTCTAAGCAGCGGTGTTATCGGCAGCTTCTCCTATTTGCGGAAGCAGAGCCTAATGGGCGATACGCTTGCGCATGCGGCTTTGCCCGGTATTTGTATCGCGTTCATGCTGACGGGTATTAAGTCGATTGGTTTATTTCTCATTGGGGCAGGTCTAGCAGGCGTAGTGGCCACATTCGGTATCGGCTATATTACGCGTCATACGAAGCTGAAACAGGACGCTGCGATGGGCATTGTTTTGTCCTCATTCTTCGGCCTCGGAATCGTGCTTCTAACTGTTATTCAGCATGGCAATTATGGCAACCAAGCCGGTCTTGATAAATTTCTGTTCGGCCAGGCGGCATCGATGATCGGCTCCGATGTCATTACGATGTCCATCGTCTGCGTCGTACTGCTGTCTGTCTGCGCATTGCTGTTCAAGCAATTTAAGCTTATTTCATTCGATCCAGGCTTTGCACGAGGTCTCGGTTACCCGGTAGCCGCGCTGGAACAGCTTCTTATGCTGCTGATGGTAGTTGCCGTTGTAGCGGGCATTCAAGCGGTCGGAGTCGTGCTCGTAGCGGCTCTGCTCATTACGCCGGCCGTATCGGCCAGATATTGGACGAATAAGCTTAGCTTAATGGTCATCCTATCCGGTATATTCGGCGCGGCAAGCGGAGCGATCGGCACACTTTTCAGCGCATCGGTATCGAACTTGCCGACTGGACCGGTAACGGTACTCGCGGCTACGGTCGTATTCGTGCTATCGATCCTGTTCGGACCGCAGCGGGGCCTGGTGGCGAAGCGGTTGATGCGCCAACGGGCGAAAGAACGGTTCGCGCAGGAACGCGAGATTACGATTCATGACAGCACGAAGAAGGAGGCAGCGGTATGAGCGACTTTTGGATACTATTGACGGGTTCGCTCGTCGCAAGCTGCTGCGCAATATTAGGTGTCTTCCTAGTTCTTCGAAAAATGGCTATGATCGGAGATGCAATAAGCCACTCCGTTATGCCGGGTATCGTTATCGCCTTCCTGCTGAGCGGCTCGAGAGATTCGTTGCTCATGATGTTCGCGGCGCTCGTATTTGGTCTGCTAACGACCTTCCTCATCCAAATGTTCCAGCAAAGCGGTATCCAGTCGGATGCTTCAATCGGAGTTGTGTTCACCGCTTTGTTCGCAGTCGGGGTTGTACTCGTCAGCTTGTTCGCGCGCCAAGTGCATTTGGATCAGGATGCAATCTTGTACGGGGAGATTGCTTATGTGCATTGGAACATCTGGGAGCTTGGCGGTGTCAATATGGGACCTCGGGCAGTCTGGTTGTTAGGCTTCACATTGATCGTAATCGTGACCGTAATCAGCCTGTTCTATAAGCAGTTCAAGCTATGCGCGTTCGATCCGGCACTTGCCGCCGCTATCGGCATACCGGTTGCGATCTTCCATTATTTGCTCATGGGCCTCGTATCGATGGCAACGGTAAGCTCGTTCGAGAGCGTCGGCGCGATTCTCGTCGTCGGACTGCTCATCATCCCGGCTTCTACGGCATACTTGCTAACGGAGCGTCTAGGCATGATGATCGGTTTAAGCATCGGAGTAGGCATTGCAAGCACAGTAGTTGGATACTTCTCGGCTAAAATAATGGATGCATCGATCGCCGGCTGTATCGTATGCGCGGCCGGCGTATTGTTCGCAATAGCGCTGCTCTTCTCACCTTCGCAAGGCATCGTCGTGAAGAAGCTGAGACTTCGCAAGCTGGCGGCTTAAACGGAGGTAACCGTTTCTAATTAGAGTTAGAGCACCTGGAACATCGGCAAATGCCGAGGACCAGGTGCTTTTTATTTACAAATTTCGATCTATTATGAAACTTTCTCCCATCTATTAACGTTTAGAATATTTGGAATATATTTCATTGGAAAGAGATGGGGGATAGAGTAGACATGGTGAAATCGATATGGAAGTATACGGCGACGGCGGGGCTGATCGGTGCGTTGCTGACAGGGGCAGGCTGCAGCTTCGGCGCTGGAAATAACGAATCGGACAAGCCGCAGTCGTTGAAGGTTATGTACTATAACGAACAAGCCTTCTATCAGGATTTCGGAATGCTTTTCGCTGCTTTGTACCCGAATATCGATCTGCAGATCGTATCGACCCAGAATATGAACAATGGCAATGGCGATCCGAACTTTGACTACAATGAGGCTATGCAAAAGTTCATCGACGAGGAAAAGCCGGATGTTGTATTGGTGCAGGAAGATCAACTGAAGAAGCTGGTCGAGCAAGGAAAGCTATACGAGCTGGAAACGGTAATGAAGCAGGAAAAGTACGATACGGAGACGATCATCCCCGGGCTGATCGATTACTTGAAGGAAATGGGCGGAGGCCAGCTATACGCATTGACTCCTTCGTTCTACAGCCAGGTGCTTTACTATAATAAGGATTTATTCGATAAGTATCAGATAGCTCCGCCAACGGATCAGATGGGCTGGGAAGAAGTGCTCCATTTGGCGAAGCAGTTCCCTACCGAGGGCGAGCCGAAGGAGCGCATTTACGGGATGAAAGCGGGCTATTCCGGCACTTTGTCCGAGCTCGGCAATATGATCGGCAATACCGAAGGATTAAGAATCGTGAATGCGTCAAAGCAGCAGATGACGATGGATTCAGAGGGCTGGAAGCAAGCGCTAAGCCTCGCCCAATCGGCTCTCGCATCGAATGCGCTTTATTACGAAAGCATGGAGCAGCAGATGGAGAACGGAACGACGTATGAAGATTATTTGCTGCGAGACCCTTTCATTGCCGGCCGTACTGCGATGATGATCGGCGATGCGTATTATTTAGAGCAGATTAAGCAAGCGAGCGAGTACAATACGGTTAAGGATAAGATGGTGCAGAACTGGGATGTCGTGACGACGCCCGTTAGCATTCAAGCCCCGGATCAGAGCAGCAATATGGGCACATACAATCTATTCGCGATCATGTCCGAGTCGCCTAACAAGGATGCCGCATGGCAATTTATATCGTATATAACGAGCGAAGAGTATGCCAGAGTTAAGTCGAAGTCAGGCTATAACAATGGACTGCCGATTCGGTCGACCTACATCAAGGACGAAGCGGGACATAGCCTGGATGCATTTTACAAGCTGAAGCCGGTTAGAAGCAATTCAATGTCCGATTACAGCAAGCTTCCGCAGCAGTTCTGGATGCAAATAAACGGCGTCATGGAGCAGCAGCTCGGGCAGGTGAAGGACGGAGGCGTATCGATCGAGGACGCGCTTGCCAAAGTACAGCTTGAGGGGCAGCAGTTGCTTGATCGATTAGTCGAGGAGGAGAAGGCAGCGAAGGCCGCTAAGCCTGCTGATTCGGCGGCAGCGGGCAGCGCAGCAGATGCGACCCCTGACGCCGAAGCCTCGCAAGCGACGGACGTCAGCGTGGAAGAGTAGCAACATAAGGAGAGCTTGTACAAGCGGTTAAGACTGCTTGTACAAGCTCTTTTGTGTATATACAAAAGCGAGGCCAGTGAATACTTTCATTTGGAATATGCGCCAAATGTGCTAAAATAATTGAGTCAACTAGAGTACAAAAAATATAGATGCGGTTTTTTTCTAGGCTGCCGGGAGGATTTACGTATGTCGAATTACAAATTGGTCGCACTGGATATGGACGGAACGCTGTTGAACGAACAAAGCGAGATCAGTGCGGAGAACGCGGAGTGGATACAGAAGGCGCTTGATGCGGGCGTAATTGTCAGCTTCTCGACAGGTCGAGGCTTCCAAAGCGCATTGCCTTATGCGGAGCAGCTGGGGCTCGATACACCGATGATTACCGTTAACGGGAGCGAGATATGGCATAAGCCGCATGTGCTGTATAAGCGGACTCATCTGAGCTCCGTGTACGTGAAACGCATGCACGAGCTAGCACTAAAGCATGGCGAGCCATGGTTCTGGGCTTATACGACGGACACGGTCTACAACAAGGAAAAGTGGATTAATCCGGCAACCGATTACGATTCCTATCATTGGCTCAAATTCGGTTATTACACGGAGGATGATCAAGCAAGAAACGAAATTTTGGCTGAGGTTCAGAGCTGGGGAGCGCTTGAGATTACGAACTCCTCACCTTGGAATCTGGAGATGAATCCGCAAGGCGTGTCCAAGGCAAGCGCGCTCCGCGAGTTATGTGAGCTGCTTCACATTGATATGTCTTCGGTTGTCGCGGTAGGCGACAGTCTGAACGATATTGCGGCTATCCGCGAAGCGGGATTAGGCGTAGCGATGGGCAATGCCCAGCAAGCGGTCAAGGATGCCGCCGATGCCGTTACGTTTACGAACGATGAGCATGGGGTCGCGGAAGTGATTAGACGTTACGTTCTGAAGGGATGATCGAGTATGGAAATATTAGGTTGGATTCTTGTCGTTTTATTATTCGTTATCGGGATGGCAGGAACGGTATATCCAATCTTGCCGGGCGTGCTCGCGATTTACGCCGCATTTTTCGTGTATGGCTTCTTCTTCTCGTTCGGTGACTTTGATGTCTTCTTCTGGATTATCCAAACGATCATATTGGTCGTCCTCTTCATAGCCGATTATGCGGTCAGTGCTTGGGGCGTCAAGCGGTTCGGCGGAAATCGGGCATCGGTAATCGGCAGTACAATCGGTATCATTATCGGACCTTTCGTTATTCCGGCCTTCGGTCTTATTATCGGTCCGTTTGCAGGCGCCGTTATCGGTGAGCTTATTATTGGCACGGAGTTCAAAAAAGCGCTCAAAGCCGGCTGGGGCTCCATGGTCGGATTGTTTACCAGCGTAGTTGTGAAAGTCATTCTTCAAGCGATCATGATCATATTGTTCGTATTGTGGCTCGTCCTTTAATTTTTCATTAAGCAATAAAGCTAACGTGTAAGACAGGAGTGAAAGACATAGCCTCTCAAGTATTGAAAAAAGACTCGTTAATTAAAGGTACGCTCATACTGGCGGCGGCTGCGCTCACAGCCCGGTTTCTCGGACTGTTTCAACGTGTGCCGCTCGATTACATGCTGGGCAAAGACGGGCAATTGGCTTTCGCCGTTGCCAATCAAGTGTATTTGCTGCTGCTAGTTGTCGCAACGGGCGGCATCCCGAGCGCGATAAGCAAGATGGTCTCGCAGCGTTATGCGCTGGGTCGTCCGGAGGAAGCAAGACGAATATATAAGGCTGCGCTTCTGTTCGGGGCCGTGACGGGCTTATTGCTGGCGACGGCGATGTTCATCCTTGCACCCGTGTATACCGACATCGTTAAGAAGCCGATAGCAGACTTGGCGGTAAGAGCGATCGCACCTGCTTTGCTGCTGTTCCCGATCATAGCGATGATGCGCGGATATTTCCAAGGCAGACAGTTCATGGCCGCAGGCGGCATTTCGCAGATTATTGAACAAATTCTTCGCGTCATAGGCGGGATCGGAATCGCCCTGATCGTCTTAGCTTGGGGCTGGGGAGATGCTTGGGGAGCGGCGGCCGTAACCTTCGGCAGCGTGTTCGGCAGCATCGGCGCATTCGTAGTCATGGTCTATTTTGGCCGGAAGCTTAGACGTCAGGACTTGGCCGAACAAGCTCGGAAGGGCGGCGCGAATCTTCGGTCGCAGCAAGGAAGCGGTTCGGAGCTGCGTTTCCGCTCGATTTACAAGGAAATATTCAGTATGTCTATACCGGCAGTCGTAACGGCGATGACCGTACAGTTTCTATACACGTTCGATTCCACGCTGTTCATCCGTCTGACGGAGAGATTCTATGATCTGGAGACGGCTACGCATGTATTCGCCGATTATACGATTAAGGCGATGTCGCTTGCCGGCATCCCTCCAATTCTGGCGATTGCGCTTGGAGCATCGATTATTCCGGTTATATCCTCCGCCTTCTCGGTTGGCAATATGAATGAAGTACAGCGCCAATCTTCGCTTGTTATGCGGATTGTCTGCTTCACCGGGGTACCGATTGCTATGCTTCTTACGGTGGCGTCATTCTCCGTGACGGGATTTCTGTTTCAGAGCCCAAGCGGAAGCAGTACGGTAGCTTTGCTTACGGTAGGTACGATATTCCAAATTACGATGATGACGACAAACTCGATCCTGTACGGACTTGGCAGACCGAAGACACCGATGTATCATACGTTCTTCGGATTGGCGCTTAAAGTGGTATTCAGCATTGCGCTTGCCCCATTCCTCGGCGTATACGGACTCATTATCGCTTCTTCAATCTGCTTCATCATCATCACGCTAATGAACGTTCGTACCATTAACCGAATTGTTAAGCTTAACGTGCTCGGACGCCGGTGGGTTAAATACATCATCGCGGTTGCCGTATCTGCGCTTGCTGGATGGGGAGCAGAGAACGGCATCCTCGCTTGGACGGACGGCTGGGCGGACAAGCTGAGCTATATGGTAGCCGGCATCGTGACGGCCGCTGTCGTCGGCGCGCTGTATCTCGCCCTGCTGGCTGCGCTTCGCGTCATTACGCCTGAGGATATCCGTTCCTTCCCTGGACCGCTTCGCAAGCTGCTTACGAAGGTACTGAAGCCGTTCTATCGCAAGGCGCTATAAAAATGGGACTTCTTAAACAAACAAAATCCCTCACGGTCCTACTGACTGCGAGGGATTTTTCTCATAGAGAATGCAAATGTTCTAGTTTCCATACATTTACATATAATAGACACTCTAGTATAATGATTAAGTTTAATAGACGAGTGATGAAGGAGAGTATTTACATTGATTAAGAAAATGGGACGGCCAAGCAAGCTGATGCTCCTATTGCTCACGCTTGTATTAGTGTTCGTATCAGGTTGTCAGGCGATTGGCGGCGTCGACCTGAACACGGTATTGAAGAATACGCTTAAAGTAACATCGAGCGAGAGCAAGCAGACGCTAACTTTCAAGATGCAACTTGATGATGAAGCGCTCAATGATTTATTGGACGAAGAGATTGCTATTTATAAACTTTTATCTAAAGTGGAGCTTCAACTCGATCATGTCAAAATGGAAGACAGCATGCGTGCATCTTTTGACGGGAAGCTAACGCTGGGAGATTCAACTTCGATTGGTTTCGCGATGAAAATGAACGAGTCCAATGCGATTGTGGAGATTGAAGGCGCCAAGCAGCCTTTCGTGCTCGATATGACGGGTGAAAGTCTTGCGGCAGAGTTTGCTGGCGTAGACACTGCAGCGAATGCGAGTGCAGACGGAGAAGAATCGTTGGCGGCGCTAGGCCATGCGATTATCGATACGGTTGGGGGATACGCGATCGACAACCTGCCTAATCCGGAGAAAATTGATGTGAAGCCTGTTACGGAGACCATTAACGGTGAATCCGTCGCACTCATGCAAGTACATGCCGAGATGGATGGCAAAGCCATTTGGGCATGGGTGAAAAAATATGTAGATGCGCTTGTTGCCGATCAAGCAGGTCTGGAAAAAATGATCAAAGGAATCGTAGAGGTACTCTCGAGCAATCCGGATGTGTGGGAAGCGCTCGGCACCGTTAATCCGTTCGAGGAGAGCGGACAGCTTGATGCACCAACAACGGATGAGCTTATTCAACAAGCAATAGATGAAGCAGTTATTATGCTTAAAGATTTGCAGGATGAGTTGAAAGCGATGGAAAGTGAAGACCCAGAATTGATCGATACCTTGCTGGGCGACAACTTGAATGTGAAAGCCGACGTCTATGTTGACAGCAAGCTGGATATTCGCAAACAGGGTCTCGAGCTATCGTACACGCTGCCAGTTGAAGAAGATGAGGAGTTGTCTTTCATTCCTGTCAAAGGTTTCACTTTAACTTCGGTTAGCGAGCTTTGGAATGTTAATGGCGATGTGTTGGCGGAACCGGCAGTCGTTCCGGCAACGTATATTGACGAGAATCAACTGTTGGAACTGAGTGACTATCAGCTCTTGAAGTTGTTCAAGGAGGATTCGGCAGTATATGATATACTGAGAAACAAATTGCACTTGAACCGTCAATCCGTAAGCTTCTACGTCGACAGCTATTATAATCCTCCTATCGTTGTAAAAGGCGGAATTACGCTTGTACCGCTGCGTCCTACGGCTGAAGCATTAGGCAGCGAAATTCAATACGATCCGAAGACAAAAGCGATTACGCTGTACGACGAGGCAACAGAAACGACGATTGAGCTAAAGACCGGAAGCGATAAGGTGCTTGTTAACGGTGTCGGCGCAACTTGGTCATTCCCGGTAACAAGTGTTGACGGAACGGCCTATGTTCCGGCTCGAAGCTTAAGCAATGCGCTGAATGCGAAGCTTGCGTGGCAAGATTTTTACGGGGAGAAATCGTTGACGATTGCCCGCGAAGTATAACCTGCCGGACAGGGACAAATGTTAATTGGATTAGGACACAAGAAGCGGAGGTGGCAGTATGGAGAAGTTAACGACGGAAGAGGCGTTTCGCGCCGCCGTAGCGAGCGATGGACTTACGATTGCCGTATTCAAGACGACTTGGTGCGGGGATTGCCATTTTATTAATCCTTTTATGCCTGATGTGGAGAGTAAGTATGAGGGGCAAGTTACGTTCATTGAGCTGGATCGCGACGATTTGCCCGATTTATGCTCCGAGCTTCATATTTTGGGAATTCCGAGCTTTATCGCCTTCAGGCAAGGCCAGGAACTGGTGCGGTTCGTAAGCAAGCTGCGCAAGACGCGCGAGGAAATCGAAGAGTTCGTCGATCGTGCGATCGCGGTTAGCGGCGCGCTAGAAAGCAAATAATAGAAAGTCCGCGTTAAGGGAGCTGTTCGCCCCGCGACGCGGACTTTCCTTTTTTGTAAGGCGAATATGCGTAAGTGTCACATTTTCAACATGGCTTTTGACATTTGTTATCGATATAATTGAAAGGTGATTAATTCCTGAAAAAAGGTGATTTTATTATGGTAACCGGCCGTTTTCGCACATTAGCTATCGCTACGTGCATCGGAATGCTTCTCGTACTGCTCGCCGGCGCGCTCGTCACGAATACAGACTCAGGCCGCGGCTGCGGTGATGACTGGCCATTGTGCAATGGCAAATTCGTACCTTCATACACGCTGGAATCATTAATCGAATATTCGCATCGTCTTGTTACAGGCTTCGAAGGCATCTTGGTGCTTGCAACGTATGTGGCGGTACTGCGCATGCATCGCAAGGACAAGCAAAGCGGGGCTTACAAAGAGCCGCTATTGTATGCAGGCGGGGCGCTTCTCTTCACGATCGTTCAAGCGTTAATGGGGGCGGCAGCCGTGAAGTGGCCGCAATCGCCGCCGGTCATGGCGATTCACTTCGGCATATCGCTCATCGCATTCGCTGCAACGCTGCTGCTTGTCGTATGGACGTATCGGGCGAAGCGGGGGCAGACCGGCATTGTGAAAGTACCGGCATCCATCTTTCCCATCGCGCTTGCTACGGCGGTATACTGCTATGTTGTCGTCTATCTAGGCGCTTTCATCCGTCATACCGAAGCGGCAGGCGGCTGTCTAGGCTGGCCGTTGTGCAACGGCGAGATTGTACCGGAGATCGAAGGCGCTACGGGCGCCGTATTCATCCACCGGGTGGCAGCGCTTGTCCTCGGATTCGTGATTGCAGGATTGTACGTATTCATCCGCAAAGTAAGCAAGCCGGAAGCCGGTCTTACGAAAGCTGCCGGATGGTCGCTCATTCTTGTCATTACGCAAATATTCAGCGGAGCTTTGCTTACGGCTACGGTGAGCAATGAGGATTGGTTTATTTTCACAAGCTTATTGCATAACTTGATTATTACCGGCTTGTTCGGACTTCTGCTCGATCTCGTCTTCCGTTCATGGCGATTCAGGGACGAGCGTCCGAGCTAACCATTACAAATGCTAAATAGCTAATAAGGAGGCTGCCGATATGCTTCGATTTCTGTTTGACGAGCCTCCAAGGGAAGCGACGGGCTGTCTGGAGGAAACGCTTCGGCTCATGGAGGAATTCGGATCACTTGTGTCGAAGCGTATTGCTGCCGGCCAAGATGCCGACCATAGGCTGCGCAAATATGAGATATGGACGCTTGGACTCCGCTCTGCGCTCGACGAGCTGGAGCAGAGTTCTTATGCAGCGAGCCATTATAAGCAAAAAATTCGTATCGTTTCCGTGCAGCAGATGTCACCGGAGGAACGCATGAACTATTCCCGGTATGTCTATTACGACAAAAACGGGTTTATACGGGTGTTCTCCCTGTTGGATAAGCTCGGTACTCTGTTGAATGAATTGCTCGATATGCGCACGGAGAAGTTGAAGGCCCATTTCTCGTATTTCACAGTGCTTCGCAATATGCGCGAGCGCAAAGCCCATCCTGAACTGACGTGGAAGCTTAACGACGTGAAGGAGAAATACAAGGAAGCGACGAATCGGCTGCGCAAGCGCAGAAATACGGAGATTCATTACATGAATTCGGAGATGCACGACGATCTGATCCAAAGTCACCGGATGTACGGGGAAGAAGCGAAGCTGGAGAATATCGAACAGCAAGCGATCGACTTGTCCGACGGCGTTACGCTGGCAATGGAATCGATGCGCCTGTCGTTCCAATACGGCTGTAAGCTGATGAGAAATTAGCAAGCATAAGCGGGAGAGGGGATTACTCGTGGAGCTGAAGGGCAGAACGGCATTAGTGACAGGCAGCGCGAAGGGCCTAGGCAAGAGAACGGCGATCCAGCTTGCCGAGCAGGGCTGCAATGTCGTGCTTAATTATTATGAGAGCGAGCTAGAGGCCGAGCAAGTGAAGAGCCAGATCGAGCAGCTTGGCGTAAGGGCGATTACGGTGCAAGCCGATATATCGTCGGCTGAGGGCGTCGAGAAGCTGGCTAGCGAGGCGGAGCGATGGGCCGGCGGCGTTGACATTCTAGTCAACAACGCCGGTCCGTTCGTGCGTGAACGGCGCTTATTCAGCGATTACGACGAAGCTACGATTATACGGCTGCTCCATGGCAACCTGCTTGGCGTAATGCTGCTTGACCATCGTTTGCTGCCAGGCATGCGCAGCCGCAGATGGGGACGAATTATTCATTTCGGCTTCGGTCATGCGGGAGAAGCAAGAGCATGGCCGCACCGAGCGGTGTACGCGGCAGCGAAGACAGGGCTAGTTTCATTCACGAAGTCGCTTGCCGTCRAGGAAGCGCCATTCGGCATAACGGTCAATCTAATCGGCCCTGGCGACATTCGCGGCGCGAACAAGGAACGGTCGATCGAAGAGGTTGAACATGAACATGATTCGGAATCGCCGATGGGCAGGCCTGGCACAGGCGAGGATGTCGCGCGCGTCATTTTGTTCCTATGCGAGCCAAAATCGAATTTCCTCACCGGTAATGTTATTGACGTAACGGGAGGCTTCGATCCTATCCGCGCCAATATAAAGGGAATGTTCTGAGGGCGTAATGAGCCATGTACCCAGTAGTGAGCAATGCTCGGCATGATGCGGTACGCTCCAAAAAGCTGGTTAATACGCTATAGTGTCATTCTGGGCAACTAATTTGTCTTGTACGAAGCGGAAGACCTATTTAGTTCGATTTGGAGCATCTAAACGGGCGAGTTTGGTGTGTTGGCGGCGAATCGGTCGAATTAGTTCGATGAAATGCAACTAATGAGCCATGTACCCGGTGGTGCGCTCTATTCGTTATAATATAACGAACGGAGCACGACACAGCGCGGCGCAGGGCCGTAATTAATAAAAAAAAGAGTCTTATCACCAAGCGGCGAGCGTACACTCGGCCATGCTTGCGGGATAAGACTCTTCGACATTCAAGGGTGTATCACGTGATCAAGTATTCCTAGAATACTTGAACAACCTCAACGACACCTTCAACTTCTTCAAGCAGTGCGCGTTCGATACCCGCCTTCAACGTGATCGTGGAGCTCGGGCAGCTGCCGCAAGCGCCCATAAGGCGAAGCTTAATGATACCGTCTTCGACATCGACCAATTCTACGTCGCCGCCGTCCCGTTGCAAAAACGGACGAAGCTTATCTAATACGTCAAGAACCTCATCGTACATTGTGTCTTGTACTTGTTCACTCATTGCAATCATCTCCTTTCTCCCCTATTATAGTACAAAGTGAACCAATTGAAAATGGTTAGCAACTGAGTAAAGTTAGGTGATTATTATGTTTAAACCAATGATTGAATTTTGTGCCAGCAACATGCATCATGGAACTGATCGTATTATGGCAAAATTTCAGGAAGACGATACATTCGAGGTCATCGAGTACGGTTGCTTAGGCAATTGCGGTGAATGCTACAATAACCCATTCGCACTGGTTGACGGAACAATCGTATCTGCTGAAACGGTAGACGAGCTCTATGACAATATCCTGAAGTCGCTGGAGCAACAGCAAGCCGATCGCGAGGCGCTCGACAAGCTGTTAGACGACCTGTAAGCGGCGCTGCAATTAACCTAGATGACGCTTAGAGCGCCAGAGCACACCGCTCTTAACGAGCCGCGGTACCCGGCCCATAATCGCTGTACCTCCCATGAGGCCGAAGCCGCTTTTCTTGCCGAGCGAGCCAAGCACGCCTTTCAGCTTGAGCTTGCCGAGATGCGGCAGCGACTTGTCATGCCAGATCGCTTGAAGCACTTCGGCGATCTGCTTGCCTTGCGCGCCGGCTGCTTGGCCGCTAGGCGAGAGTGGCAACGATGCGCAGTCGCCGACGACGAATACGTCATTATAGTCCGGAAGCTGATGGTGCTCGTTAATAAGAAGACGACCCGTCTTGTCCTTAGGAAGATTCATTCGCTGTACGAGCGGAACGGGCTGAATGCCTGCCGTCCATACGGTTACATCGGTATAAATAAGGCTCGATGTATTGGAATCATACAACGCCCCAGATTCAAGCTTCGTAATTGCGATATTTCCTCTCATCTCCACCTGATGCTCCGTAAACCATTCGGCTACGAAAGATTGAAGTTTGCTAGGAAAAGCAGACAATACTTTCGGTCCGCGGTCCAAAATACGGATGTTGAGATCAGGACGGCTCTCGCGCAGCTCCGCGGCTACTTCAACGCCGCTAAGTCCGCCGCCTACAATAGTCACTTGTCCATAAGGTTTAACGTCATTCAGCTGAGCATATGTTCTTCTAGCTGCCGAGAATGTCTGAATACTCGTTGAATATTGTTCTGCGCCTTCGATTCCATGATACTTGTCGGTGCAGCCAAGTCCGATCACAAGCCATTCGTAAGCGATGGGATCATGTCCGTCTATATACACAAGACGCTGCTCCATATCGACATCACTCACTTCTCCGTAAGCATACGATATACGCGGGTCTACAGGGAACTTAACCCGCAGCTCCAGATCGGATACCGTTCCTGCCGCCAATGCATAATATTCGGTTTTGAGTCCTTGGAATGGCATGCGGTCGACCAATACGATCGATACGTCATGAGGTACTTGTTTCTCTAATAATTCATTAGCTATGGCGAGTCCGCCATAGCCTCCACCCAAAATAACTATTTTTCTCATATGATTCCATCTCCACACTTCTAGATGATGATTATACAGTATGCCCTTTTATGTCTATTTCCTTACTCGTACACCTTGATTTCGTTATAGAACGTGTCCCGCTCAACAGGAATCCGGCCGGCACCTTTAATGAGCCAGATAAGATCCTCGCGCGTAATGCCCTCAGGCGTAAGAGCGCCTGCCGCATGACTGATCTTTTCCTTCACGATCGTGCCATGCGCATCGGATGCGCCCATCGTCAGCGCAACCTGCGTAAGCTGCACGCCGATATTGATGAAATACGCTTTGATATGCTGAATATTGTCCAGCATGAGTCGGCTGATCGCGATCGTCTTCAAATCCTCGAAAGCCGAGTTGCGGCGGCGAATGCCGGCACGCGGGTTAATCGGCTGCATGGACAGCGGTATGAATACGAGGAAGCCGTTCGTCTCATCTTGAAGCTCGCGTAYGTGCATCATATGGCGAATTCTTTCTTCCTTCGTCTCGATCGAACCGTAAAGCATCGTTGTATGCGTACGTAAGCCAAGCTGATGAGCAGTCCGGTGCACATCCAGGTACTGAGAAACGTCGGCTTTGTCTACGCGCATTTTTTTGCGATATTGATCGGACAAAATTTCTGCGCCGCCGCCCGTAAGCGATTCAAGACCTACCTTCATGAGCTCTTGCAGCACTTCTTTGTAGGTAAGACCGCTTATACGCGAGAAAAAGTCGATCTCCGCAGCGGTGTAGGCTTTGAGCGTTACTTCAGGGAAACGCTGCTTAAGCGCGGCAAGCGAGTCTACATAATATTGGAACGGCACATGCGGATTATGTCCCCCAACAATATGGAATTCGCGGACACCGGGATGGAAATGCTGCTCCACGTATTCGATCATTTGCTGACCGGACAACGTATAAGACCCTTCTTGGCCCTCGTCCTTGCGGAAGTTGCAGAAGGCGCAGTGCGCTTCGCACACATTCGTGAAATAAAGGCTCATGTTTTCGATAAAATACACTTTCTTGCCGTTTTTGCGCATTGCAACTTCGTTCGCTAATTGGCCAATGGTGAGCAAATCATCCGATTGATATAAGAAAACGCCATCCTCCAGCGATAGTCTTTGGCCATGACGCACTTTTTCGATGATGCTTTGCATTTGCGTATTTTCTGACGGAATTACGATATTCATTGCATAGCCTCCATATCTTTGAGGTGGTTTGTGAAAAAAGGTACATGATTTTCCGGTGAAGAAGCTGTAACTATTATAAACCTCATACGTAGTACGGGCAATCCCAAAATGATGTTAGCTGTGCGGGTTGCTCTTGAGCAACGGAATGAATAGGAGTATACTATGGATAAGTAAGTGAAGTGCCAAGCAAGCACAGACAAGCAAATGGAGGGATGTAGCATGATCACGATTAGTGACACGGCATCTGACAAAATAAAAGAAATGCTCGATGCGGAAGGAACACCGGATATGTTCCTACGTATCGGAGTCAAAGAAGGCGGCTGCAGCGGTTTCTCGTACGGCATGGGCTTCGATGATGAACACCATGACGGCGACAACGAACTAGAGCTTAAAGGGCTCAAAGTTGTTGTTGACGGCGACAGCGTCAAGTATTTGCACGGACTCGTTATTGACTTCAAGGAGTCTGCAATGGGCGGAGGCTTCACGATTGAGAATCCGAACGCGAGCGCAACTTGCGGTTGCGGAAGCTCATTCCGGACGGCAGCCGACGCAGGCAAGCCAGCAGCTGCAGGAGAATGTTAATAGACGCTCTGTAATAATCTTCCGGAGCTGTGTATCGTTACCGATGCACGCGCCGGAGGATTTTTGTTTTGAACAAACATAAATTGGACAAGTTAATGTAATAATCGTAGACATTCAGACATCGTGGGGGATACCGCAAATGAAATTTATTAAGGATTATGGGCATTTTATCGAAGTAGGCTGTACGTCATGCGGTAAGAAACATACGGTTCAGAAGAGCCAATACACTTCCGTAGCCGAAGGCTATCAATTCCAATCCCCAGTCACTTGCGCTTGCGGCATAACGGCCCGTACTGCGGGCAAAGATAACAGCAAGTGGAGCTTCGACCCTGATTACACGGTGAAAAGGGTCGGCAGCCGATCGACGTCGGTTAAGATGCTGCTTGTTATCGGTGCGATTATCGTTATGTTCGTCAGCGAGACGGTATACATGTTAGAGACCGATAAAGCGGAGCATAGCGGCAACACGCAACAGGAAGCCGATGAAGAAACATCAAGCGCTGGAGCCATTGTTTACGCCGTATAGAATAGCCTAACTACAGACTCAACATGGAGAAGCTTTGCAAACTGCGCGCTAAGTGCGGTAAGTGCAGGGCTTTTTTGGCGTAATAGCATAGATCAAGGGAATGTGGACAATCTAACGATATTCCAATAGATGGATGCTGATGGATGAACGGATGCGGTGGCAACCCATCCTACAGAATTCGTTAGATTAGGAGGAATCCCTAATGCTGTTGTTCGTATGTATCGCGGTTGTTGTCCTGCTGCTGTTCGAAGCGCCAAGACTTTATGTAAGAAGGAAGAAGAAGGCGGTCGTTGTGTTCGTGCTTATGCTGTCGCTTGTGACGGTGCTCGCCTATAACTTTGAATATCGATTGCCGTTTCCGGCGCCGGTCAGAGGAATTGAGGCGGTCTTCAAGCCGCAGACGAGCTGGATGGAATAGTTTGCTTGGCTTTATGTATCCTGCTATCGTAAGTGTAATAGTTATTATGATGCAGGAGGATTATTTATGTACCGAATATTCATCGTTGAGGACGATGCGAAGATAGCCGCGATTTTGAAAAACAACATGGAGAAATACGGCTTTGAAGCCGCCAGCGCTTCGCAATTCCGCGATTTGCTGCCGGAGCTTGTCGCTTTCGATCCCCATCTGGTATTGCTGGACATTAACTTGCCTTACTTCGATGGCTTCTATTGGTGTCGCCAAATAAGGGCAAGATCCAGCATGCCAATCGTATTCATCTCCGCCCGCGCGGGCGAGATGGATCAGGTGATGGCGATTGAGAACGGCGGGGACGATTACATAACGAAGCCGATTCATCTCGACTTGCTCATGGCGAAGGTGAGAGGCGTGCTGCGGCGCGCATACGGTGAATATGCGGCAGCGGGAATGAGCAGTTCTACAGCAGGTACGGCTGCATCAGGCGGCGGTGCGGAGCTTGAAGTGCACGGTCTGCGATTACACCTGAGCAGGAATGAGCTGGAATGGAACGGGAATCGAGTGGAGTTAACCAAGAACGAGCAGCTGCTTGCCGAGTGCTTAATGAGGCATTTCGGTCTAATCGCTTCCCGCGAGCAACTGCTCGAGACATTATGGGACGATGTTCAATTCGTCGATGATAATACGTTAACGGTCAACGTCACCCGTCTTCGCAAGAAGCTGGAGGAGCTGTCACTGCCTAGAGCGATCGAAACGATCCGCGGTCAAGGCTATAAGCTTGTGTTGCCGGAAGAAACAGAAGGAGTAACGTCATGAACCGGGTGACGCTGGTTGTTTTTTTGAAGGACAGGCTCTTCTATATTCTCGTGAATTTATTCATTATTTTTTTATCCGTTTTTATGCTGCTGCTGGAACGGGAACGTTATTCGAAGCTGAAGATGATCGAATTGAACACCGTTATTTATTTTGTCGTACTGGCTTTATTTTTCTTAACGTTATGGCTCGTATTCGATTATTTGCGAATGCGCCCCTATTACAAGCAATTATTAATCGCGATTGAACGCTCGGATGGTCTATTTACTACCGCTATTGTCCAGGAGGCCGTTACGAAGGAGCAGAGGCTGGCCGCCAAATTATTGGAGGAGCAGCACCGGGCTTACTTGGACGAGCTGGGCAAGTATCGCCGCCAGCAGGAGCTGCATAATCATTTTGCGCTGCAATGGGTGCATCATATGAAGACGCCGGTATCGGTCATTGACCTGCTGTCACAAGAAGCGCTAATACAATCTCAGCACACACCGGAGGATCAGCGGCAATTCGCTGCAAGTGTGCAGGAGGAAACGGAACGTATTACGAGCGGGCTGGAGATGATGCTTTATTCCGCGCGCATCGATAAATTCGAATTCGATCTGCGGATCGAGCGGACGGCGCTTCATGAGCTTGCTCGTTCCGTGCTGAATGCCCATAAACGGCTATGCATTCGTTATTCCATCTTCCCGCGTCTGGATGGCGAGGCCTGGGTAGAGACAGATCCCAAATGGATGACCTTTGTATTGAATCAGTTCATAAGCAATGCTATCAAGTACAGCAAAAATAAGCCGGGATCGAAATCGCTGCTTCTTCGGATTGAACCGAAGGGAGTCAATGCGACGATGCTATCGATCCAAGACGAAGGTATCGGCATTCCGGCGCATGACATTTCCCGTATTTACGAGCCTTTCTTTACAGGGGAGAACGGCAGGACGACGGGTGAATCGACGGGCATGGGTTTATACTTGACGAAGCAGGTGTGCTCCCGATTAGGGCATACGCTGTCGGTATCGTCTGAGGCAGGCAAAGGGACAACGTTCATGGTCAGCTTCGTTTCGCAAGGTATACATAAGATCGCCCAGGATCATAAGTGATCGTTAATGGCCGATAAACATGACATTTTTGTAAGGTAAGATCGATTAGATGAAAGGTAAATCGATGGGTCAGGGCACTCCCAGCAGCTATACTTGGGTTATACAAATGAAAATAATGTTTCTGGGAGGAACAAAGCATGAGCGTACTAAAAGCACAAGGGCTAGGCAAAATATACAGCAGCAAAGGAAATGTGGCATACAAAGCGCTGGAGGATATTGAGCTGCAGGTTGAAGCCGGAGAATTCGTCGGCGTCATGGGCCCTTCGGGCAGCGGCAAGACAACGCTGCTGAATCTGCTGGCTACGATCGATCGTCCAACTTCCGGGCAGATCGAGATTAATGGAGTCAATCCGAGCAGGCTTAACGAGAAGAAGCTGGCGCTGTTCCGCCGCCGCGAGCTTGGCTTCGTCTTCCAAGACTTCAACCTGCTCGATACATTATCGATTAAGGAAAATATTATTTTACCGCTCGTACTTGAAGGAATGACTCCTAAGATTATCGAACAAAAGCTGGCTCCGATTGCGGAGTTTCTACAGATTGCATCGATATTGGAGAAGCGGACCTACGAGGTGTCTGGCGGCCAGAAGCAGCGTGCCGCGATTGCGCGTGCCATCATCCATCAACCTTCACTCGTATTAGCCGACGAGCTGACGGGCAACCTCGACTCCAAAGCGGCGAAGGATGTCATGGATTCGCTGAAGGATATGAACGAGCGTTACAAAGCTACTATTCTGATGGTGACGCATGATCCGTTCTCGGCAAGCTACTGCCAGCGCATCGTGTTCATCAAGGACGGCAAGTTCTTCTCCGAGATTAGACGGGGAGCGAATCGCCAAGCGTTCTTCCAACAAATATTAGATGCGCTTAGCGTGCTGGGAGGTAACTTCGATGACGTTCCGTTCGCTCGCGCTTAGCAATATTAGAGGCAACTGGCGATCCTACAGCGCGTTTTTCCTTAGCAGCGTATTTTCCGTTCTGATCTTCTACATCTATGCAGCGTTTCTAGCTCATCCGGACGTCGTTAACGGAAATATTATGGCGGCTGCGAAGGTGCGCCGAGGCATGGTGTTCTGTGAATACTTGATCGTTATCTTTTCGTTCCTGTTCGTTCTTTACTCCAATTCTGCTTTCCTGAAGACGAGGAAACAGGAATTCGGATTATTCTCCTTGTTCGGCATGACGAAGGCGCAGCTTAGACGCCTCGTTATCTACGAAAATGCAGCGATCGCGGTACTGGCAATTGCCGTAGGCATCGGACTAGGCATGCTGTTCAGCAAGCTGTTCTTTATGGCGCTCGGCGTCCTTCTCGACATGGACGAGACGATCCCATTCGCGGTGCCGCTGAAGGCCGTATGGATGACGGGAGGAGGCTTCTTCCTCTTATTTATGGTCATTTCATTGTGGACGGCGCTTCGGATCGGACGAAATGAAATTATCGATTTGCTTAACGCGGCGCGTAAGCCGAAGGGACAGCTTGCCTATTCCAAATGGCTGGTCGCACTGACAATCGCTTGTCTAGTTACGGCTTATGGCGTCGCACTCTCGATGAACCCGGAGACCTCCGCGGGACTGACGAGTCCGCTTATCGTTCTTGTCTCGGTTGTCGTCGGCACGTATTTTCTGTTCACGCAGCTTAGCGTCCTGTTTCTACGATTCATTCAGAAGCGCCACGGTGTTTATTACAAACGAACGAATGTGATCGTCTTTGCGCAGCTAGGCTATAAAATAAAAGATAATGCCCGCATCTTGTTCACGGTGTCGTTGTTAAGCGCGGTTATTATGACGGCGTTGGGCGCCGTTTATATTTTGCAAATCGGTACGACGAAACAAATGGTGGAGCGGTCGCCGTACTCGATCGTTTATATCGAAGAAGGCTTGAACAGTCATGAAGTTATCGAACCGAAGAAGATGGAGGATATCCTCCATGAGGATGGATTCAAGGTAACCCGCGAAGCGAAGTTCACAGGGGTGAAGCTGATCGATCCGGTCGTGAAGTCCGGTGAGGTTGAACGAACTTATGATTCGAGCTGGGGCGGCGCTCAAATCATTAGCCTTAGCGATTACAATAAGTTGGCCGAAAGCGTCGGGGAGCCGATTCAAACGTTAAAAGAAGGGACGGTGAAATTATCCGTTCCAATCTACAACGTCAATCCATTCGGCAGCGGAACGGTGACCGGCAAGGTGAACGATGTTCAGCATAACTTCGAAATGGCTGAAGCGATCAATAATACGGTCATGAACACGACCAACCTAAATTATGTCACAGTAGTCATGGATGATTTGTCGTTCGCCCAATTGCTGTCCGGCGTACCGGATGACAAGCTTCTTGTCACTTATGCGTT
The DNA here is from genome assembly GCF_052115185.1 of Paenibacillus sp. 2TAB19. Lineage (NCBI taxonomy): Bacteria > Bacillati > Bacillota > Bacilli > Caryophanales > Paenibacillaceae > Paenibacillus > Paenibacillus sp. 2TAB19. The sequence goes on from NZ_JBFRGE010000045.1 coordinate 45,363, forward strand.
CGAACTTAGCAATTGGAAGAAGGCGGGCGAAACAGCCGCGAAGCTGCAGCAGCTTGTGCCGGAGGAACTGCTTCCGCAGACGGACTTCGATCGTTCGATCCGTTATGCGTCATCTACGGAAGAGATCTCCCTTACCTTATTCATCGGCATGTTCATTGCGCTGCTCTTCTTTATCGCATCGGGCAGCATGATCTACTTCAAGCTGTTCACGGAGATGCAGGAGGATCAGGCGCAGTTCAAGTCGTTGTCCCGAATCGGAATGACAAGAGCAGAAATACGCAAAATCGTAGTGACGCAGATCGGCATCGTTTTCTTTGTCCCATGCGTCGTCGGCATCGTCCATACTTTATTCGCGATGAAGTCGCTCGACAACTTAATGGAATCGTCCAATTGGATCTATTCTTTCGTTGTTATCGGCATCTACATTGCGATGCAAACGATTTACTTCCTATTTGCTTGCGGCAACTACATGAAGAGCATGCTGCGAGGAGCAACGGCTTAATATACCATTTGCAAAACCGTACGGAGCAGCAATCCTGCTCCGTGCGTTTTTTTTGCTTTGGTATAAATATCCTGCCTGAAGCTCAAATTAAGGTAGTTAATAGCTATACGGGCGGGAGTTGACGACTTATGGTTTTATCGAAATCCGAGAACGATAAGGACAACATGAAGCCTACGCTTCAGCATACGTTGGAAGAGTTTAATGATTGTGTGGACTTCGTGCATTATACATTTCCCGAAATTGGGATGGAGATGTTATTCTTCGAGCATTTGGTCGGGAGYGATCACTTCACGAGAGATGTTACCGTGCCCTTCTCGAATGCGAGCAGCGATGAGGCTAGACGGCTTCTCAACCACTCCCAATATGTTGAGATCAATGAAAACAAACCTTTCATTAAGGCTATATTAGATGGAGCGGTAGCCATCTTCTTTGAGAACAGCAGTTATGTGGTCGACGTCTCTAAGCCTGACTCCCGTTCGATTGAACAATCGGAGACGGAAGCGATCATTACCGGTCCGCATGATTCGTTCAACGAAGTCGCGGAGACCAACTTAGCTTTGGTTAGGAGAAGGGTCAAAAGCTCGCATCTGAAAACGATGAGGCTAGAGGTTGGCGAGGTTACAAAAACGAGCGTATATGTTCTCTATATTAAGGATTTGGCTAATATGGAGTATGTTAACGAGCTGCATTCGCGGATTTCGAAGATCGAGATCGATGCGGTATTGGACGGCAATATGCTCGTTCAATATATCGAAGATTTTCCCAACTCGATATTCCCGCTTATTCCAACGACCGAGAGGGTCGATGCGGCAGTATCGAAGCTTATATCCGGCCGGATCATTGTAATCGTCGATGGCAGCCCTTCCGTTATTTCGGCGCCTGCTTCTTTCTTCGAGTTTTTCTCTTCGCCAGACGATTACTATCAGCGATGGATGTTAGGGACGGCGACCAGGCTGTTAAGGTTTGTGGCTTTTATTATAACGGTGACGTTCACGGCGATGTATGTATCCGTAACGACGTTTCATTATGAGATGATTCCGGAGGATTTGCTGCTAACGTTAACGGAATCGCGTTCAAGGGTGCCTTTTCCTCCAATATACGAAGCGCTGTTGCTTGAATCGACTATCGAGCTGCTAAGGGAAGCGGGAGCAAGACTGCCCACCAAGATCGGTCAAACGATCGGCATCGTCGGCGGTATCGTTATTGGCCAAGCGGCCGTTCAAGCGGGACTTACAAGCAATATATTGATCATCGCCGTAGCTTCTTCGGCCATTGCCTCCTTCGTTATTCCGAGTTATGTGATGAGCGCATCGATTCGTCTTATCCGATTCGGACTGATTATTTTGGCGGGGCTGCTCGGAAATCTTGGACTCATGATGGGACTTATCATGATCGTTATCCACTTGTCGGGGTTAACGAGCTTGAAGGCCTCCTATTTGTCCCCTGTTGCGCCTATGAAAATCAAGGATTGGCAGGATGTATTCATGAGAGCGCCTTTCGCATGGCTGAAGGAGAGGCCTACCATATCTAGATCGCCGAATATGCGCAGAAACAAAATGAAGCAGTAGGGGGAGAACGGGAGTTGGCCAAGGAGAAGCTTTATCCTTTTCACGTCATGATCCTTACCTATATGACTCAGACGGGTGTTGTCGTCCTAAGCTTGCCTCGTATGCTTGCGGAAAATTTCGGGTACAACGGGTGGGCTGCCTTGCTTGGTTTCACCGGTGTCGCCGCTCTGAACATCTTCATCATCTCGCTCGTATATCGCTTCGGCAAAGGGAAGTCYATTTTTCAAATATTAGAAATGTCTTTGCCCAAATTTCTGTTGTATCCGCTGTATGCGTTTTTGGCTTGCTTATGGGCAACCACGGGCTGCATAGTCGCCAAAAACTACGTATCTATCTTCGAAATGGTGTCGTTAAGCACAACACATGTCATGCTGGTCAAGCTGCTGGTCGATATTCTCGTTTATTTTCTCGTCATCAAAGGCATCTATAACATCTCCAAGGCGCTTACGACCTTCTATTGGGTGACATCATGGATGTATTTGATTTTATTATTTTATGTAAGAGACTTCGAATGGGCAAGATTGACCCCATTTTTCTTTACCGGAGAGACGCATTTTGTACAAGGGGGGATGAGCGTATTCACTTCTTTCATTGGATACGAGCTTTGCATCCTATTGTTTCCTTACGTTGAAAAAAGCAAAAAATTTATGAGGGCGGTGCAATACGGCAATTTAATGACCGCATTTACTTATACGCTCATTTGCTTCATATGCTTCGGATTTTACAGCTTTGATCAGTTGAAGCTGATGGTCTATCCGATGCTTGACCTACTGTCGTATGTTAATCTGCCGTTCATTGAACGCGTTGACAACCTGCTGTTCGCGTTCTTCTTGTTCACGACGGTCGCGACGATAGCTATGTACGTGTGGGCATCGCAGGAAATGGTGAAACGGATGGTGCCGAAAGTAAAGGATAATCTGATCACTTTCATAATCATTATTGCGGTGTTCTTCGTTGCTTGGATACCGGATACAATTCCCGAGATAGGAGAGTGGCTTCAATATTTGGGATATACGGAGACGGGTGTTGCGTTCGGCCTTCCTCTCATGCTGATCGCCATTCTGCTCGTGAACAAGAGAGCAAGGCAATGACCCTCCTGCGCAAGCTTGCGTGGCTTCTGCCGTTTACGGCGCTTCTGCTGCTCACGGGCTGCGGAGACGAGAGAATACTGGAGAAGATGGGTTTCATCCATTCCACGGGATATGATCTCGTTCCGGCGGAGAACGAAGGGGAGAAGGATAAGCTGCGAGTGACGATTGCCGTTCCGAAAGCCGATCCGGAAGGAAAAATCAAACGGGAGACGATGTCGGCCGTCGTGGCGTCGAGCAAGGAAGCGAGAATCGAATTTTCGAGACAAACCGAGCTTTCGCTCGTCAGCGGACAAACCCGCAATACGCTGTTCGGAGTCACGCTTGCCCAGAAAGGGCTTCGGGAGCATATCGATACGCTCTTGCGCGATCCGGCCATATCTCAGCGCGTGAAGATCACGATCGTTAACGGAAGCGTCTATGAGCTGCTCATTAAACGATATCCGGAGCATCCGAGGCCGGGTCAGTATATGGACCGCATGCTGGATAAGGAAGCTTCCGTCATGATGATTCCGACGGTCACCTTGTACGATTTTACAAGAGACTTCTATGACGACGGCGTTGATTCGGTTGCGCCCATATTGAAGCAGAAGGGCAAGAACATTGCCTTGGACGGCATTGCCCTGTTCCAGGGAGATCGCTATGTAAGCCGAATCGACGCTGACGACGCGCTAATATTCGCGATTTTGCGCCAGAACTTCAGACGCGGCGAGATGAGCATCGATCTGAAAAAAGCCGGATTGGGAAATGAACGGTTGTTGTTCAGCTCGATGGTCAGCAGCCGGAAAATCAAGGTCACTCATGGGGGAGACGGCGTACCCCGCGTTCAAATCCGAATGGTCGTCAAGGGCTCCGTACTGGAATACGTCGGCGCTCTTAAGATTGGCGAAGATCAAGACCGCCATAAGCTGGAGAAGCTGGTAGCGGAGTATGTAACGCTGCAGGCGAAGAAGTTGATTGCCAACATGCAGCAGCATAAAGCCGACAGCTTAGGCATCGGGAAGCATGTCAGGAACAGCATGAGCTATGCGGAATGGAAAAGCTTGAATTGGGACGAGGTGTACCCGAGGATAGAGGTTAGCTGCAGCACGGAGGTTGTAATCAAAAATTACGGAAAATTCATGTAAGGACAAGGCGTGAGCCGGAGCTGCTCCTATGGGAAACAAGAGAGCTTCCGGCTCGTTTTCATTTGCTAACAACAATGCTTATAAAGCTGGCGCCGTAGAGCAGCCGTAGCTGATGCCTTCATGCAGATTGACGAGCGTTAGCCGGTGGCCATGCTTGGCGCCCGTATCGATGCCGATTCGGTTGTCGCCATACCAGAGTTTCCCTGGCGGGGTCCCCAGGCGATGGGTTGGCGTATGTCCGAACACGATCGTATAACGTCCCTCTTCGCCGAACCGTTCGGACTTGGATCGGATGAAGTCGTCGCGAATTTCCGTCAGATCGCGGACGCTCTGCCGTTCGAGCGGAATGCCGGGACGGATTCCTGCGTGCAYAAGTAAAAAGTGATCTTGAATGGTATATAGGGGCAGCGAGCTTAGCCAAGACCATTGCTTAGGGAATCGCAACTCCCCGTTACGTGGTTTGGCAAGCCTCAGTTCTTGATTGCCGAGCAACGCGATTGCTCCATGAGAGACTAGATGACGGACTTGATCAAGCGTTCCGTAGGAGGATTCATCGTCTGCGTTAATATAATCTCCCAGCAAAATGAGCCGATCACTGCTAGAGTCATAGTCTGCTTGTTGCAATAACTGATTAAKAGCGTCTTGATGTCCGTGAATATCGGATATGGCAAGCAGTCTGCTTTTGGGCAAAATCGATCGTCTACCTTTCTTCCTCAAAGTTGTATATGAAAGCGGAGCTTGGTCTTAGGTTGACCGCAATGCGGTCACCGGGAGACAACGGCTCCTCATGCAAGACGTACAGCTTCTGCTTCTGCCCCTCCCGGGTCTGAACGACCGACCGCCAGCGTATGCCCTCGAAAGTGCAATGAAGCACGACCGCTTGCAAGGCGTTGCTGATTTCGACATTTACGTCTTGAAGGATCGTCGCTTCTTCCGGCCGGAACATCAGAATGGCTTCGCTTCCTTCGATAAAATGTTCGTCAGCGTTAGGTGTTATGCCATGCAGCAAACGATCGCCCATCCGTATCGCAGCCCCCTGAGGCGTATGGACGAACGTCCCGCGCAGGCCGTTAATGGCGCCGAGCAGCGAAGCAGCCCACCGGCTGGCAGGCTTGCTGTAGCATTGCTGCGGCGTCCCGAATTGGTCGATTCCGCCCGCTCGCAAGATGAGCAGCCGGTCAGCCATAGCGAACGCTTCATCCGGGTCATGCGTGACATGGAAGACGCTGATGCCGAGCTTGCGGAACAAGTAGGCCATCTCGGTACGCATCTCGACGCGCAGCCTCATATCGAGATTGGAGAGCGGTTCATCGAGCAGCATTAGGTTCGGTCTGGTAGCTAAAGCCCTCGCGATCGCAACACGCTGCTGCTGACCGCCGGACAACTGCGGGGGCAGCCGATGCTCCAGCCCCTCCAGATGGAGCATCTCCAGTAATTCCGTCAACCGCTGATCGATGTCGCGGCGATCCATACGCTGTCTCCGAAGGCCATAAACGATGTTTTCGGTGACGTTCATATGCGGCCAAAGCGCATAATCCTGGAATACCATATTTACCCCGCGATTCTCAGGCGGGAGCATGCTTTTGTTAGACGCAATAACGCGGCCGTCCAACTTAATGTGGCCTTCATCGGGACTGGCCAGCCCGGCGACAAGCTGAAGCAGAGTCGACTTGCCGCATCCTGAAGGGCCGAGCACGCTAATGATTTCACCGATATGCGCCAAGGTGAAATCA
>NZ_JBFRGE010000046.1:0-50126 GCF_052115185.1 Paenibacillus sp. 2TAB19
AGGCTCGGTAGCTCAGTCAGGCTCGGTAGCTCAGTCGGTAGAGCAGAGGACTGAAAATCCTCGTGTCGGCGGTTCGATTCCGTCCCGAGCCACCACTTTATTTTTTTTCTGCTTTTGGCAGACAGAAATAATATTGTGGAGGATTAGCGAAGTGGCCAAACGCGGGAGACTGTAAATCTCTTCCTCACGGTTCGGTGGTTCGAATCCATCATCCTCCACCATTTCCCACATCAAGAGCCATTAGCTCAGTTGGTAGAGCACCTGACTTTTAATCAGGGTGTCGAAGGTTCGAGTCCTTCATGGCTCACCATTTTTACCCAAAACAACAAACGCAACCGGAGATCTTTGATCTCCGGTTTTTTGTGTGTTTATTTAACTGTTCTAGAACTAGAGGTTGAATGGAACAATGGCAACTGGTGCTGAATTTCATTTATCCAGGATAATAGCTTCAGATCTTGCCCTCTTCCCGCAATAATGGAAAGCCCGATCGGTGGGCCGTAGGCTGATGCTATCGGAATAGAGAGCTGAGGCAAGCCCGTAAGTCCGGCAATGGAAGTGAGCTGCAGTGTACGAAGACGCCAGTCGGCAACTTCCGCGTCCGATGCATTCAGTAAAGGAGCAAGTCCTGGCGTTGTAGGGATGATTAGCACCCCGTCGTCGCCAAGCTTCTCTACCAAGGCGGAAGCAAGTGCTCCGCGCAAAAATGTATGTAGCTCATACTCTTCAGTATTCAAGCTTGCAGCCCATGCGAATCGCTCAGTGGTAGCTTTACCGAAGATGGGTTTCTCATTCTGGATCCACTCACCGTGCGTGCTCCATATTTCAATACCTTGCAGCTTGCGGAATAAGTTCATCCATTCAACAAGGCCATCACGCGAGACACGTACGTTATCATGATGTTGAATTAGTCCGGTAAGCAAAGAGATAGTCGGCTTCAAGTCCTCCCGCATATGCTTATCTGCAAGGGACCAAGCATCTTGCTCCATATAGAGATGATTAAAGCCATTATGGTTACCCGTGTCGAGCAGAAGCGCAGAGCCGACTTGAAGCATTGTAGCGACATCTGCGGCAAACCAGCCTACCGTATCGAAACTCGGCGCAAGCGGAATGACGCCGTCCATCGATACGGCGCCATGCGTGGGACGAAAACCGAATATGCCGCAATGGGAGGAAGGGACTCGGATAGAGCCCCCTGTATCTGTTCCAAGCGCAAAGTCGGATAGTCCGGCAGCGACGGCTACGGCAGAGCCGGAGGAAGAGCCGCCGGGTATTCGGTCAGGCGTTGCCGGGTTAACCGGTGTGCCATAGTGGTCATTCTGACCGCTAAGACTGAACATGAGCTCGTCGGTATGGGTTGTACCTTCTAAGCGTGCGCCATGAGAAAGCAAAGTATCAATAACGGAGGCGTTTTGGCCTGATGGACTATGCGTACGCAGCCAATCCGGATTTCCGGCTCCCGATTTTTCTCCTCGTATAGCAAATATATCTTTGACAGCGAAAGTACGGCCCAGCAAGTGGCCGGAGTTCGACGGCTCAAGAAAGAGTTCTTGGTCGACGTAAGCGTCGAAATGTTTGATCAACAGAAGCCCTCCCTTACTACGAATGAATGAAGCATTATGACGGCAATGGTAAATGGGTGAGCAAGTAGCGACTATCTTTCGTCGTGAAACGGTAACGATCCTGTGCCAACTGGCTGACGAGTACGGCGGATTCGGCATTAAACGGCATTTGGGAAATAATGCGCAGCAGCATATCCATTTCCCGCGGCTCGTAGAAACGCTGAATATAAGCAAGCAGTTGGGCATATTGCAGCATATTGCCGCTGCCCATCGGATTGAAGAAGTCGCTCATGTTATCGCTCCCCATGCCGATACGTACACCGGCCTGGTTTAGCTGCTTAACGCGCGTTATGGCTCGAGTAGCGATTGCGGTCGGGCATACCGTAACATGCAGACCAGCTTCTGCGGTGAGAGCGATAGCTTGCTCGGCAAGCTCATCCGATACGTTAGCGAGCGAGTTGCAGTGGATTGCATAGGTTTTGCCGCTCCAGCCTCTGGCTTTGACTTGCTCGGCTAAGTAAGGGAGCAGAAAATGCTCCGGCTTGCCGCTTTCGTCGGTATGAAATTCAACCCAAGGCGCATTGGCTTGTTCCGCCAGTTCGAAAATACGATTGATATGACTGCATCCATCCTGATCGGACAACGTATGGCCGCCAATGCCGATGCGACTATCCATCGTAAGTGCTTCTGTCAACAAACCGGCGGAATCCGGATAACGATCAAAGCCCTCTTGGTTAAAGGCGGTGATATCGATAATGATATCGTTCTTGTAATGCTCTCTAAGCTCCAGTAACGCTTCTATGCCCTGCAGCCCGACAAGAGGGTCGACGTCTACATGGGTTCGAACATAAGCCGTCCCATAGGAGAGAAGCTGTTGCAGCGCTTGCTCAGCTCGGCTGTAAATGTCTTGCTTCGTAAAGGACGACTTCGCTTCTCTCGTCCAGCCTGCCCGTATAGCTACCGGATCGTCCTTATAGGATCTTTCAGGTACAAGCATCCCTTTATCCAGGTGGGCATGCTCGTTCATAAAACCAGGTATGGTCCACTGTATTGGTTGTGTCATTGTTATCCTCCTATCCACGTTGCAGAGTAACTACGCTCGAACAACGGCTGCTATCAGATTGGCTCCTTGCGGACCTTGATGCTCCGAGCCAGCCGAGCAAAGGATGGAAGCATCGCCAACGAAGCTGCCTACGACTGCGTTTGCAATCGATTTGGCTAAGATGCCGGCATGCATGCTAAGCGCATCGGAATGCATCGTATGCCGCCTGCCTCTAATGTGCGGAAGCGCGTCCGAACCCGCATTGACGAATAGCTGAACGAAGCGAGCGCGGTCTCCCTCGGACAATGTTGGAGCAGCCGAGATGTTCAAGCTCTCGAACGTAGCGAGCAAGCCGTTCAAATCGAAGGCATCCTTCATAACTCCGGAGCCTACGATAAGCGGGCTTTCCGAGCCAATGGCATTGCCCATAACAATTACGCGTACCGCATATTGCTCGTTGCCTGCGGAAACCGAGGTTTTGACCGAATACAAGGAATGATCGCCGTTAATGCTGGCTTCGGAGATGAGCTCGCGCTCCACTTCCCTCAGCGCGACAGCCGAGCCAAGAGCAGATGCAGCTTTCGACCTTGTTCCGCCGATGCCCCAGGGACACTTAATCTCTACGCAATGAACGTCTTCGAGCGCTAACGAACCCGCGTCGGCAATTGCAGCGAGCACGGTCTCGCGCGTTAGATCGACTTGCGCTTGCGTACCGATTTCTTCCGCTAACAATGGACGGCTGGATGCAACACCGAATACGAATCGTTTCTCTTCCGTAGTAACTGCGGATTCTCCCGACCGTTTAACGAACAACGTATAATGTGGGCTCATAAGTCCGCCTGTCTTACCGATCATCATCATCGGGATGCGTTCGAATATTTCCTCATGCGTCCATCCCAGGTAACGCGACAGCAATACTTGAAACGCTAGCGTCGAGTATCCGCGGGAATAACCGTCACCCTCCGTTTGGGCGATAATGCCTTTAATCTCTTCTGCTTGTAATGCACCCGATTCCAGCAAAGCTTCAAGCCTGCTGACATCAGCGGGGTGGTCCATCGATAATTTGATCAAATCGCAATACATAGTTAGTTCTCCTCCAATAGCTTTATAAATTTGTCCGAAGTGGTAACAAATCCAAAATGGCGTTCGATATTGTTCAAGCTTGGTTCGTATGCGTCCTTATAAGCGCATGCCGTAGCATCCCGTATGACGATGACATGATATCCGAGCAAATGCGCATCGCGAACCGTCGATTCGACGCATGTATTCGTATTGATGCCTGTAAAAATCAAGGTCTGAATCGATTGCTGCTGCAGCCTCTCATGTAAATCCGTGCCGACAAAAGCGCTGTAGCGATGCTTCCAAAATACGGTATGTTCCTCACCGGGTGTCAGAGGCTCATAAAATTCGCTGCCCCATGTGCCGGTTCGGCAAGTATCGGGATGGTTGGAGGCTCTGCGGCGCTGCACCCAGGCATCGTCGCCGTCATTAGCTTCGTTATGCGACATTCCGATCATCCATACGGGGATCCCCGCGTGATTGGCAACGCCTCGCAGATGATCGATGACGGGAACGGCCAGATGATAATCCTCGACCGAGTACCCTCCCTTGGCGAAAGCGCCGTCTTCGTGGACAAAATCATTTTGCATATCGATAATGAATAATGCGGTTGGAAGCTCCATTACGCTCGCAAAGGTGTAAGGCTTATTTGTAGATAGCAAGAGCTACACCTCCGTCAGTACGCCCTGCGACTTGAAGACTCCGCGAATGTCTTGGACATGGGCCATGAATTGCGGATCAAGCCTCGTATCAATGGAACGCGGACGCGGAAGCCCGATCGAGATGTCGCGAACGACTTCGCCTGGACGCGGCGACATGACGAATACGCGGTCGGAGAGAAACACAGCTTCCTCGATGCTGTGGGTGATGAATACGACCGTAAACTTGAATTTGTTGTACAGCTTCAGCAGGTCGTACATCATTTGCTCGCGGGTTAGTGCGTCGAGTGCGCCGAAAGGTTCATCCATCATGAGCAGCGACGGGTTCTGGATGAGCGCCCGGCAGATGGAAACGCGCTGCCGCATTCCGCCGGACAGTTCGAACGGGTATTTGTCCGCGAAGCCTTCGAGCCCGACCATGCTGAGCAACTCTAATGCTGCGTCGCGGTTCGTGCCTCGTCCGCCCCGATCGAACCAAGTGATGCCATGCATATCGAACGGGAGCAAAATATTGCCGAGTACCGTCCGCCACTCCAGCAGCACATCCTTCTGAAAAACGACGGCGTTGCCGGCTTGTGGACCGTTCATCGGTGTGTCGTTCAACAAAATGCTGCCGCTGGTCGGCTTATCCAGTCCGGCGATGAGGTTCATGAGCGTAGACTTGCCGCAGCCGCTTGGGCCTACCACCGAAATGAAGGAAGATGGCTCGATATCGAGCGTAACCTCCTTCAGCGCTTGCACGTTGCCGCTCCTTGTCTTGAACGTTTTCTCTACACGGTCGAGCGTGATTTTTTTGCCTGACATGGGCTACGCCTCCTTTCTAGTTGCCTGGTACCATGGCATGCACCATCTCTCGAGCAAGCCGACGATGCAGTACAAGCCGATACCCATAATGGCAAGAGCGAATATGACGCAAAATTCCATCGTGACGTCGAGCTTGGAGTTGGCGGTAAGCTGCAAATAACCAAGTCCTTTCTCTGATGCGACGAACTCGGCGACGACCGCGCCTACAACGGCTAGCGTGATGCCGACCTTCAGTCCGCCAAAGATGCTCGGGAGCGCCTTTGGGAGACGGAAGTAGGCGAACGTCTGAAACGTGCTTGCCCGCATCGACTTGGCCAAATGAAGCATATCCTTCTCCATCGACTTCATGCCGACGACCGTATTGATAATGATCGGGAAGAAGGAGATCAGGAAAGCGATCAGCACTTTGGTCAGCGTGCCGAAGCCGAACCAGAGAATGAGCAGCGGAGCAAGCGATACCATTGGTACGCAATGAATACCGATCAAGATCGGGAAGAATGATTGAGAGAAGTAGTTCGAATACACGATGACGATAGCAATTGGAATACCGATGCCGACGGCCATGGCGAATCCGAGCAGAATTTCGCCGAGCGTCACGCCCCCGTGCCTTACAAGAACATCGAAGTCCACGAAGAAGCGGTGAAAAATTTGCGTTGGCCGCGGCATTAAATATTCGGGAACCGAGAATAGCAAGCAAATGATTTCCCAAAGTGCAAACAATCCGATGAGTGTGGCAACAACCGATGCGGCGCGGCCGACTTTAGCATAGTTCATAGTTCTGGTTACCTCCTCGTGCTAGCCTGGCGATTAAGGCTGCGGGGAATATTCATTCGTGAAGTAGTCTGTTGCCGGCAACTGTTTCTTGATCAAGCCGCTTTCGAACAGAACGCTCGACGTGTGCGTAATATTTTCCTCGCTGACCCAGCCGAAAGGTTTGCCCTCCAGTACTGCCAGTTCGCCGGTGCGTTGAATCTGCATAACCGTCAGCTCTTCGTCCACCGTATCCGGGAACAGCTTCTTGGCAATGGCCGCCGCTTCCTCGGGATTGTCTATCGTATATTTGAAGCCTTCATTCACTGCGGCGAGAAAGCGCTTCGCCGTATTCGGGTTGTCAGCCAAAAATTTATTGTTCGCGGCAAGCGTCAGTCCGGCTACGTCAAAACCGTAATCGGCCAAGTACATCGGCTGGAGCTCTATGCCAAGCTTCTTGTTGAACATCGGGAACTCATTCGTGGAAAATACCGCAACTGCATCAACCTCTTTGTTCAAAAATGCCGTGTTGCGCGCGCCGGTTTCCATTTTGACAAGCTTAACCTTGCTGCCGTCTACGCCATTATGTTCGATGAATTTGTCGTAGAGCGATGTGAAGGTGGAGGAAATAGACGAAGCAATCGATTTACCTTCGAGATCGGCAGGTGTTTTGATTGGGTTATCGGGATAGGACAATAAGATGATTGGCGAGCGCGACATATAGGAAGCGATGATCTTCACCGGCATGCCCTGCTCGATGCCTTGCATCGGTTCGGCTGTCGACATGACGCCGATGTCTTCTTTGTTTTGCGAAAGCACCTGAAGCGTCTGTACCGAGCTTGTGCCTTCCAGCACTTCGACGTCGAGACCGTACTTTTCGAAAATGCCTTTTTCCTTCGTGACGAAGAAAGGAGCGAACTCGCCTTTGAACTTCCAGTTCAAGCGGAGCGTTACTTTCGTTTTCTCCGGTGCGCCTATCGTAATGCCGTTCTCGTCTGCAGAAACTTCGGCAGCAGCTGGGTTAGTTGCCGCAGGCTTCGGCTCATTGCCGGAATTGCCTCCGCATGCCGTTGCAACAAGTGTTACTGCGAGAAGCGGTAGTGCCAATTTAGAAGTCCATCGTCCCATCGTTAATCCCTCCAAATGAATTGTTAGTTTACATCACTTCATATGTGATGTTTAGCTATGAGATTCATGTTACTATAGGCGAAATAGCGTAGCTATGTATAAAGTGCACATTATCGAACGGTTGAAACTATTCAAAATGAACATCTCGGTTTGTGACTAGGTGAATGCAGGCACTAGTTTGCTATATGAATGTTAAATATACTAACATTAATGATGTAAATGGTTGATCAGTCTTAGGAAGCTTGATTACAGCCTATTGAAGAGGATGTGAAGTCAGATGGCTCGTACGATGCAATTCATTGTCAAGCTTCCCGTCATGGGAAGTTCGAGACTCATGGGAGGCGCTGGTGGCCTCGGCCGCTCCATCGATTCCGTTAATATTATGGATTCGCCCGATATCGCCAACTGGGTAAGGCCGAATCAATTGCTGCTCACGACGGCCTATCATTATAAAGACAATCCGGAGGACATGGTGTCGCTCGTACAGCGTCTGCATCAGAGCAACTGTGCCGGTCTGGCCATTAAGATGAAAAGATATATCCTAGCAATTCCCGACATCGTCGTGCAGGAAGCGGATCGTCTTCGCTTTCCGCTTATCGGCCTGCCGCCGACGATGTTGCTGGGCGACGTGCTAAACGAAATTCTGGAGCATCTGCTGAACGAGAAGCAGGTGGAGCTGCAGAAGTCGTTCGATCTGCATCGCAAGTTCACGCAGCTGTTCCTTCAAGGAGCGGACTTGTCGGATATCGCACAGACGCTTGTGGCGATCATTAAGAAGCCGATTCTCATATTGAACGAGCATGGCGATCCGGCAGGGATATCGGATGCCATCCGGAAGCGATTAGGCGATCCCGAATTTATGCTGTCGATCAAAAAAATGCTTTACGCGGCCGACCTGTCCGTCGATAAACTGTCCACTCTTGCGCTGGGCAATGACGAGGTCATTCGGATTTATCCCGTATCGGTGGCAGGGGTTCTCAAAGGATACTTGTGCATGCTGGATAAGGAGTCATCCGGCGATGTTTCACTTATGCCGCTGGAGCAAGCGGCTCATATTATCGCTTACGAGCATATGCGCCAAGAAGCGCTTGTGCTAGGCGAGAGAAGGCTGCGGCAGCAATTCGTTGCCGATATGCTGGACAACAAGCTATCGAAGGAAGAAATATGGCTTCGGGGCAAGAAATACGAGATGCCGCAGGAGGGAGGCTACCTCGTCTGTGTGTGCAAGTCCGATCCGCTACCAGAGGGCCGGTTGCCCTCTAAGCTGGAACAGTCCTCGGAGCGGGAGAAGCGCAGGGGGGAGATCGAGAAGTACTGGGAAGCGAAAGCCATTCAAGCAATCACTGAGTTAAAGGGCGATGACGTCGTCAGTCTGCTCATGCTGCCGGCACAGCCTTTCTCGGCCGTACAGGAGAAGGAGTGGGTGGCGTTGCTTGCGGAATTGCAGGCACAGCTTGCTAAAGGAACGGGCGCAAGAAGCGAGAGCTGTTCGTTCGGCGTGAGCAATTATACAGGCCAGTCCGACAAGATCGCCGCTGCTTACCGAGAAGCGGAGCAGGCGCTTGCAAGCGGTTATGCTATGCGAAGCCGCAGGTTCATCCTGACTTACCGAACTCAACAGGTGCAGGAGCTTATTCAGTCTGTACCGGGCACGAAGCTGAACGACTTCTACCTTTCATCTCTTGGCGAGCTCGTAACGGTAAAGTCGGGGGAGCATGAGGACCTGCTAAGGACGATGGATATTTATTTAAACTATAATTGTTCCGTTGCCGATACGGCGAAGCTGCTGTACATTCACCGCAATACGGTGCTGAACCGGATTAGCCGCTGTGAAGCGCTGCTTAATGTATCCATGAAGGATGTCCATGACACGCTGAAGCTTAGAATCGCCCTTCTTATTCATCAATCAAGGATTTCGGAAAAGGAATAATAATCGCATCTTTTATTTTTGCCTCACTGGGGAACAATGGTACAAAAGCTTCTTCCGGAGGGGTAATCGACATGATGTATGGATTAGCGGCATTAATTAGCTTTGCGATCGTTTTTGTTACAGTACCGCCGCTTAGGAAGCTCGCGCTGAGACTTGGCTTCGTAGATCGTCCAACGACGCGCAAAATACACCGAAAGCCGATTCCCCTTATGGGTGGAGCGGCTATTTTTGCTGGCTGCGTGGCGACAATGCTGCTGTTCGTCGGATTCACGCAGCTAAGCTGGACGATCATAATCGGAGGCTTCGTGCTCGTCGCTGTCGGCCTGCTCGATGATGCATGGAAAGCGAAAGGCCGCGAATTCCCGGTATGGCCGCGCGTAATCATTTATTTGGCTGCGGCGTCCGTACCATCGATTTTTCACATCCAAATGGCAGGCATCGCAAGTCCGATCAACGGCTATTTCTATTCTTTCGACGGTTGGTTCTCATGGCTGGCGACGACGCTATGGGTGTTCGCTCTCATTAATATGATTAATTTCATCGATGGGGTGGATGGGCTTGCGTCAGGCGTTTGCACGCTTTCGTCATTAACATTGTTCGCGGCAGCGCTTATGACGGGGAGGCCCGATGCGGCGATGCTCGCCGTTATCGCTGCGGGAGTGTCCATCGGTTTCCTGATTCACAACTTCTATCCGGCTCGTATCTTCATGGGCGATGCCGGCGCGACATTCCTTGGGTATACGCTAGCGGTCATTGCGGTCGATGGCACATTGAAGCGAGCGACATTCATATCGATGCTTGTACCGTTGCTTGCGCTAGGGCTGCCAATTCTCGACACGTCCTTTGTGATGCTGCGCCGACTTATGAGCGGCAAGGGGCTTCATCATGCGGACAAGCTGCATACGCATCATACATTAATGAAGTGGGGACTGAATCAAGTCCAAACGGTATCGTTCCTATATTTGATTTCAGCGCTTTTCGCTCTGATGTCGATCATCCTTTTGCTCGCGATTGGCTGAACTTGTTTTGCCGTTATGGTACAATGACGTTAAAAAGGCGTTTCGATAGCCGTAGAGCGGCATTAGCCGAGGAGATTGGAGAAGAGCAAAAATGAGCACGACAGATTGGTTGAAACCACTGCAGCACATTTTAAATTGTCCGATTCATGTACATACGATTTCTGTTACGGAATGGGTGGAAGTGGTCAAGGATGCTGATGCGCTTTGGCCAGTAGAGCTTAATGCTCACCATCCAATGGAGGGCCAGCGTGTCGAGAAGCACAATAAGCTGCATTTCGTTGCTGCGTTGTCCGATCATTCCGTTGAGCTGCTCGAGATCGAATTCACCGGGATCAGCCAAGCTGAGAAGGAGCTTATTAGCTGGACGCTTCAGCTTGTGCGCGGTGGAGAGGCCGATTCCAAGAAAGCTTTATCCGTCTCTGAGTCGGAGCGGAATGCGCTCAAGCTAAGCGAGTGGATTCAACAGCAGCTTGAGGAGGCCGAGCCGGCATATTCGTTGCCGGATCATCTCGTTGTCGGAAGTCGCCTTTTTAATGAAATGATTCCGTTTCTACTCGTAACCGAGCAATCGAATACGAAGCTAACGACGTTCACTGAGCTTGAGAAGCTGCTTCGTTCCTTCTTATCGGACGACGTACTGCTTATTCCGTTGAAAACCCAGGAATGGCTCATATGGGGGCCGATCTCGCTTCTGCGCGACGAGGATTCAGAATCTTTCGACGAGAATGAAGAGGAGACGTTAGAGGATAGCCTGGAGTCGATCTGTTCGGGGCTGCACGAGATGCTTGCCAGCGAGTGGATCGGGGAGTGCCATCTGGCGGTGGCGCAGCCCGCGACGCCGGCCAAGGGTATCGTAGAGACGACGATTCTGCTTCGCGAGACGATTAATCTCGGCCGCAAGTTCCACGTAGGGACGAATATTCATATGCCTTGGATGCTGCAGCTGGAGCGACTGCTTAATGCTATTCCTGAAACACAGCGGGCGAAGTATTTGGAGCAATCGCTGAAACGAGCCGATATGTTCGTCGAACCCGAGATGCTAAGCACGCTGGAGACGTTCTTCACACTGGACTGCAATGTGAGCGAGACGGCCAAGAAGCTGTACATTCACCGCAATACGCTCCTGTATCGGCTGGATAAGCTGAAGCAGGAGACAGGGCTTGATGTTCGTCAATTTCGCGATGCCGTTCTCGTCAAAATCATATTGCTATTGTACAAAGTTACGAAAAGGAATTAATTTTTTTGTAGAGTATGTGCATAGTCACAAACGCTTACATCGGATAAGATAAGTGCATAACGAAATTTCTTTCTAGGGGGAAACTTATCATGGCAGGCGTACGTTTAGAGAATATCTACAAGAAATACCCGGGTACCGACAAAGCATCGGTTACTGACGTTAACTTAGACATCAAGGACAAAGAGTTCCTCGTATTGGTAGGACCGTCTGGTTGCGGTAAATCGACTACTCTTCGTATGATCGCTGGCTTGGAAGAAATTTCTGAAGGCAAATTGTTCATCGGCGACCGTCTTGTAAACGACGTAGCTCCTAAAGACCGCGACATCGCGATGGTATTCCAATCCTACGCGTTGTACCCGCACATGAACGTTTACCAAAACATGGCGTTCGGCCTTAAACTTCGTAAATTCAAAAAAGCAGACATCGACAAACGCGTTCGTGAAGCTGCTAAAATTCTTGATATTGAGCATTTGCTCGACCGTAAACCAAAAGCTCTTTCCGGTGGTCAACGTCAACGTGTCGCTTTGGGACGCGCAATCGTACGTGAGCCGCAAGTATTCTTGATGGATGAGCCGCTTTCCAACTTGGACGCGAAGCTTCGTGGACAAATGCGCGCTGAAATCAGCAAACTGACTAAGCGTCTTGAAACAACTACAATCTATGTAACGCATGACCAAATCGAAGCAATGACGATGGGCGACCGTATCGTTGTTATGAAGGACGGTTTCATTCAACAAACCGATTCCCCTGAACAACTTTACAACCACCCTGTTAATATCTTCGTAGCTGGCTTTATCGGCGCTCCTTCGATGAACTTCATCAGCGGAACGTTGTCTGAGCAAGGCGGAACTGTTAAATTCAAAGCTGCTGGCGTAGATGTTGTTGTTCCTGAAGGCAAATCCGCAGCCCTTCGCTCGAAAGGCTATATCGGCAAAGAAGTTATTCTTGGCATTCGTCCAGAAGACCTTCACGAAGAGCCTGTGTTCTTGGAAGCTTCCCCGAACACAATCGTAAATGCAAACATTGAGGTTGCTGAAAACCTTGGTCACGAAATGTACCTGTACCTGAACGGTATCGGCACTGATACAGTTATCGCTCGCGTAGACGGACGTTCCGGCCTTCGTGACGGCGCAAGCGTTAAGCTTGCTCTTGACATGAACAAAGTTCATCTGTTCGACAAAGAGTCCGAATTGAACATTTTCGAAGTTTAATACTTCGATCTAACGAGAGTTGCCTGGAAGTTTCCAGGCAACTCTTTTTTGTTTATTCATGAAAACCGTTTTTGGCGCTCGCACGTCTAATTAGTATGAATGTTTGGACGGGGAGGGAAGGCATGGAGGATCGGGATCAATGCGCTTTGGCAGCCATTCTTGGGGATGAGACGGCGCTGCTCCAGCGTATCGATATGGATAAGCGCCAGCTGTACGGTATCGCCTTCGCCTATATGCGTAATGAGGATGATGCTCTGGAGGCAATGCAGGAAACAGTATGCCGCGTATGGGCGAAGCGTCGAACGCTGCGAGAAGCGAAGTACTTCACGACATGGACTATTCGAATTTTGATACGGGTATGCATGGACGAGCGGAAGAAGCGTAAGCGAGAGCAAGAGAGAACGATTGAAGCAAGCCGCATGCGAAGTGGTGAAAAAATGCATGACGACGACGCGGCGGCAGCAAGGCTCGATATGGCTGCTCAAGTAAAAGCATTGCCTGCCAATTACCGGATGGTCGTCGTACTGAAGTATTATCGCGATATGACAATTACCGAAATAGCTGAGCTGCTGGAGAAGCCAGATGGCACTATACGGACATGGTTGAATAAAGCGTTGAAGCTGCTGCGAAGCGATAAGTCATTGACTGAGGAGGTGGAGGACGATGAACGACAAAGCGGGAAATGAGCGGCAGTTAATCGAGGTTGTGCTGAAAAATGATCGAAATTATGTTGAATGCGAAATGCTGTCGATGGAAGAAGATAAGCTCGATGCAGCTATTCGGCATGGACTTGAGAGGGGACGCCGGCATACGGTCACCAGAAGCAGGAGACGGATCAGTCTGAAGCTTGGTTTATCGGCGGTATGTATACTGCTGCTACTGACGGCATTCGTTCGCGTATCTCCTTCCTTCGCGGCGATCATAAAGGAAATTCCGGGCTTCACTGGATTTGTAGAGCTTATCGAAGGCGATAAGACGCTCGTATCGGCGCTCGACAACGAATTCATTCAACCAATGAGCTTGACCGATGAGAAGAACGGATTCAAGCTGACGGTAAACGGCGTCATTGCCGATGACAATCGGCTCGTGATCCTGTATACGGGCGAAGGACCGGGCATAACGAGTGAGACGGAGATCGAGGACTTTAAGTTGTTGAAGGAGAACGGTGAGGGAGTGCGAGGCGCGATTGGTTTCTCGCAACTCAGAAGCGACGATAAGAAAGACGCAGGATCCGTCCTGTACGATTATTTTGATGTTTCCCTTCAGGATGGCGAAGTCATGCCGGAGAAGGTGGATTTGAATGTTAAGCTGAAGGGTCAATGGCTGCAGCTGTCCGTTCCGATTGACCATGCCAGATTCGCAGGTATGCGCGAGGAAATTGCGGTTAATGAGGTTATCGAGCTTAACGGTCAACGGTTGACGGTAAAAAGCGCAGTCATCACGCCGCTGCAGGTGAGAGTGATCGTAGAGGCTGACCCAAGCAATTTGCTGCAAACAAACGGGATGATCGATGCGGTGCTGAAGGACGAGAAGGGCCGCATCTACAAGTGGAAGACAGGTATGGGGGATTATCATACAGAGATGGTCTATCATTTCCAAAGCAGTTATTTTAGTAAGCCTAAGAAGCTTACGTTTAAAGCAGACGGTGTATATATGTCCGATCGGGATCGGCTATTCGTTATTAACACGGAGACGGGCCAGACGAGCGAAACACCTGACAATCGCATCACCTATAACGGGAAGCAGGAGGATGGGGACGGATATGTCCTGCAAATCGATATGGCGAACTTGGATGAAACGGAGCAAAAGCTTGGTTATACGTTTCTCGAGCATCAGGGAAGCTTCACGGATGCGAGTGGCAAAACGTATAACCTCCTGGATAAGGATGGAACGCAGATTAAATGGAGTGCGGGAGGATTGGAGCCGGCCAGTTATTATTACAAAATTCCGATAGCCGATTATATACAGCCGCTAACGTTCCGCGTGCAGCAGTATCCGGGATATATTTTAAAGCCGATAAGCATTGCAATTAAGTAACATAAGGACGCCGAGCAGCGCTGAAACGTTGCGTTCGGCGTCTTTTTCCTTTACGATGAAGACATTGGAAACATACTTACATATCAGCTTGCTGCAGTTGTCATAAGAGGAGGCCATACGATGGCGAAAAAAGTAAAGGTGTCTGAGCTAGTCCAGCAATTTCAGCTCGAAATCGTCGCTGGAGAAGATGGGCTGAAGCGAGCAATTACGGTTGATGATTTGTATCGACCAGGCCTGGAAATGGCCGGCTATTTCCATTATTATCCGAGCGAGCGCGTGCAATTGCTTGGACGGACGGAAATATCGTTCCTCAGCACGCTGGAGAGCGAAGAACGCAAAGATCGTATGGCGTGGCTATGTAACGAGGAGACACCTTGTATTATTTTGACAAGAGGACTTGAAGCGCCTGAGGAGCTGGTGCAGCAATCGAATGAATCGAAGATTCCGGTGCTGCGCAGCAATGTGGCAACAACGATTTTGTCGAGCCGGATTACGGACTTCCTGGAGAAAAAGCTTGCGCCGACAGCGACGATTCATGGTGTTCTTGTTGACGTCTATGGCGTAGGCATGCTTATTACCGGAGGAAGCGGCATCGGTAAGAGCGAGACTGCTCTAGAGCTTGTTAAGCGCGGACATCGGCTTGTAGCCGACGATGCGGTCGAGATTCGGCAGACGTCCGACGGTCAGCTGCATGGCAGTGCGCCGGAGCTTATTCGCCACTTGCTTGAAATTCGCGGACTAGGCATTATTAACGTGATGACGCTGTTCGGGGCGGGCGCGGTAAGAACGCAGAAGCGGATTGGCCTTGTCATTAAGCTTGAGAATTGGCAGCAGGATAAACAATATGATCGTCTTGGACTTGATGAAGAAACGACGCGCATTATCGATACGGATATTCCGCTCGTAACGGTTCCCGTTCGTCCGGGCCGTAACTTAGCGGTCATTATCGAGGTGGCGGCAATGAACTTCCGTTTGAAACGGATGGGTTATAATGCGGCGCTGCAATTCACGAACAAGCTGACCGAAACGATCGCGGACGATATGGACGATTACGATTGATATTGATATCAAAGGAGATAAGCGTGAATGGAGACTTTGCTCATTAACCCGATTGCGTTCTCGATCGGCACTATATCAGTTCATTGGTACGGCATTATTCTGGGCACGGCGGCTTTGGTCGGCCTGCTGCTCGCGGTACAAGAAGGCAAGCGATTCGGCATTAAGCCGGATTTCTTCATGGATCTGCTGCTGCTTGGCGTTCCATCGGCAATTATCGGAGCGCGGATTTATTATGTGGCGTTTACATGGGATGATTATAAGGATAATTTCCTTGATGTGTTCAAAATATGGGAAGGCGGCATCGCTATCTACGGTGCGCTTATAGGCGCGTTCATTTGCGGATATTTTTATTTCCGCGCGAAGGGTTATAACTTCTTGCGGATCGTTGATATTTGCGTACCGTCGCTGCTGGCGGGTCAAATGATCGGACGCTGGGGCAACTTCATGAATCAGGAAGCTTATGGCGGACCGGTTGAAGAGAGCTTCCTGCGGGAGACGCTTCATATCCCTGCATTTATAGTGAATCAAATGAATGTTGATGGCGTATTCCATCATCCGGCGTTTCTTTATGAATCGCTTTGGAGCTTGGTCGGTATTGCAATCCTGTTCATTTTGCGCCGTCAAAGTTTCCTTCGTTCCGGCGAATTGATGGCAGCCTATTTCATCTGGTACTCCATCGGCCGCTTCTTTATAGAGGCGCTCCGTACGGACAGCTTGGGCTTCGCTGGTCCGAAGTGGTTGGCATCATTCATTGATGCGCTCTGGTCTCCAATGACCGTTGTATTCGAGGAAGGTTATTTGGACCCGGCTTACGGCAATATTAGAATATCGCAGGCTCTTGCTCTGCTTCTGATCGTGGCTGCGATCATCTTCGTTATTGTTCGCCGCAGATCGGGACTTGCCATTGCCCGTTATTCCGATCCGATCGTATCGAGTAAGCCGGAGAAGGTTGCTCAGTTGAATGATGGCAAGTCGTCTGCCGCAGGTGCGGAAGGCGATAGCGGAATTTCTGGATCTAAAGGAAAAGAAGAATAGAAGCAGGCCGGCAGTTAGATGCTGGATGTCTGCGAAAGCGGTTTGGGAGGATTGGATAGATGACAGGCAACATACGTACGATGCTCTTCGATCTGGACGGCACGATTCTAGACACTAATGAGCTTATTATACGGTCGTTCGTGGAGGCGCTTAAGGGCGTAGCAGTGGAAGGATTTGGTAGAGAGCATATTATTCCGACGATGGGTGAACCGCTGATTGACCAATTGAGGCGATTCTCCGGCCTTGAGGAAGTATCGCATCTTGTTGATGCTTATCGCGAGATTAACCTTAGGCTGCATGACGATCTTGTTAAACCGTTTGAATACGTAGTCGAAGTATTGCKCAATCTTCATGGAAAAGGGATTCAGATCGGCGTTGTCACGACGAAGATGCGCCTTACAACGGAGAAGGGGCTTAAGTTCGTTGGCATAGACGAATATGTCGATGCCGTCATTACGATTGACGATGTAAAGAATCCGAAGCCGCATCCTGAGCCGGTCAACAAGGCGATCGCGCTGCTTGGCGCCGATCCCGAGACAACGATGATGGTGGGCGACAGCGTCGTCGACATAAAGTCTGCGGTAGCGGCTGGCACGGTCGCAGTTGGCGTCGCGTGGTCGCTGAAAGGTGAGAAGCTGCTTAGCGAAGCAGGAGCGCATCATATCATTTATGATATGCGCGATTTGTACGCATTCGTCGGAATGGAGAGCGAGCCGTTTGCGAAACGTTGACCGATACCCGGTCGAAGGGCCGAACGCTCTTTGGCAGGTGTACAAGACGGTAAGCCGCTTGAAGGCGGTACGCAACTTTATATTTATCCAGCTGGCGCGTTATTGTCCAAGCTTGCCGCTCAAAAACTTCATATATCGGCGTGTGTTGGGCATGAAGGTGGGAAAGAAGACGGCTTTCGCCCTTATGGTGATGGTCGACGTATTTTTCCCTGAGCGAATCAAGGTCGGCGACAATTCGATTATTGGGTATAATACGACGATATTGACCCATGAGTATTTGATCAGGGAGTATCGTATTGGCGATGTAGTGATCGGCTCGAATGTGATGATCGGCGCGAATACGACGATATTGCCGGGTGTTACGATCGGCGATGGTGCGGTGGTGGCAGCAGGATCGCTCGTACATAAGGATGTGCCGGCAGGAAGCTTCGTCGGCGGCAATCCGATGCGAGAGATTAAGCGGAGCGTTGTCCAGCCCGATATCGCCGACCCTGCGAGGCATATTATTCATTAGCTAGCCGTCTATTGAGCAATGAAAATAGTGTGAGGAACAGCCCCAGGCGGACGAATCCAATTCGTTCGCAGGGGCTTCCTTGTTGTTATAGCTCGGAGTTGGGGAAGGGGCTTTTACTGGCTTGACGGAGCGGCGTTTTTCATGCTAATATTACGACTAATATCTTTAATTTGTTAGAATGGTAACATGGTAATGCTGTAATACACTAAAGCGACCGAAGGTGAGAACGGAAATGTCCAAACCAAAAGTATTTGAGAAGCCGATAGGCGTTAAAGATTATTTGCCGGGAGCGGTGGCGAAGCTTCGCCATATTGAGCGCCAGGTGCTCGCCTGCATGCAAGGCTGGGGCTATGAGCAAATTATGACTCCCACGATGGAATATTACGATACAGTAGGCGTTGCCAGCTCGACGTCCGACCAAAAGCTGTTCAAGCTGCTTAATAATCGCGGAACGACGCTTGTGCTGCGCTCCGATATGACGTCTCCGATTGCGCGTGTAGTGGCATCGTTATTGAAGGATGCCGATTTCCCGCTGCGATTGTCGTACCACTCTAATGTATTCCGTGCGATCGAAGAAGAAGCAGGCCGCGAGGCGGAGTTTTTCCAGACGGGCGTTGAATTGGTTGGCGATTCGTCTGCGGAGGCGGACGCTGAGGTTGTAGCGCTTGCTATTGCGTCGCTGAAAGCGGCCGGCGTAGAACGCTTCAAGATTGCCATTGGCCACGTCGGCTTCTTGAATGGTCTATTCGAGGAGACGCTGGCAGGCCGCGAGGAAGCGCAGGAGCAGCTTAAAGCTTGCTTGCTTGGACGCGATTATGTAGGCTACCGCGAGCAATTGCGCAAGCTTGCGCTTGACGAGCCGGTACAGCGCGAGCTGGAGGGCATCCTTAGGCTCCGAGGCGGACAGGAAATATGCGATCAGGCGCTGCAGCTTAGCGGCAATGAGAAGGCGCGCGAGTCGATCAGCCATCTGTGCGAAATTTGGGATGTGCTGAAGGCATATGGCGTATGCGAGCATGTGCTTATTGATCTCACAATGATTGGGGATTTCTCTTATTATACAGGCATGACTTTCGAGGGATATGCAGCCGATCTCGGATTCCCGGTAGCAAGCGGCGGCCGTTACGACAATCTGCTGTCGCAGTTCGGGCGCAAGGCGCCGGCTACGGGCTTCGCGCTGAAGACGACGCGCATTCTAGAGCTGCTCGGCAACGAGGCGGATGAAGCGGTGGAGAGAACGCTGATCGTTTATGATGCGGCGGGGCGTACGGAGGCGCTGGCAAAGGCGCAGGAGCTGCGCGGCGAGGGCGTTAAGGTTGTGACGGAGCGGTTGGCTGATGGGGATCATTCGTACGCAAAAGTAAGACTTCCTTCACAATTGCACGATAGATTCACGTTCAAGGGTAATGAATATACGGATTACATTGAATTCATTCAGAAAGGAGGCAGCGCCACATGAGCGGAGACAACAAGCAAATATTGAAAGTGGCGATGCCGAAGGGCCGCATCTACAAGCAGGCTTCCAAGCTGTTCCGTGAAGCGGGCTTGCCGATCCCAAGCGACTTCGACGACACGCGCAAGCTCATTATTGAGCTGCCGGAAGCAAAGATGGAGTTCATTATGGCAAAGCCGGTCGATGTGCCGACTTACGTAGAATATGGCGTAGCCGATATCGGCATTGTCGGCAAGGACGTATTGATGGAAGAGAACAAGGATGTCTACGAGCTACTCGATCTTGGCATTGCGAAATGCCGGATGTCGGTCATCGGCTTGCCGGATTGGAAGCCGACGATTAATCCGCGCGTCGCGACGAAATATCCGAACGTAGCATCGGCTTACTTCCGCGAGCTCGGTCAACAGGTTGAGGTCATCAAGCTGAACGGCTCGATTGAGCTTGCTCCGCTGATCGGCCTTGCCGACCGGATCGTCGATATGGTGGAAACGGGACAGACGCTGCGCGAGAACGGACTGGTGGAGATGGAATCGATCTTCGGCATTACGAGCCGCTTGATCGCGAATCGGGTTAGCTATCGGATGAAGAACGACAGTATTCAGAACCTATGCGATCTGTTGCAGGAGACGCTTGCGGCGAAGGCTTAATTAAGGCGAGAGTGCGATAGAGAAGCTTCGGTACAGGATGGTTAAGGCAAGAGAGCGATAGAGAAGCTTCGGTACAGGATGGTCAAGGCAAGAGAGCGATAGAGAATGTGTGAGGGAAGGAGCGCTACGTATGCGCATTATGAGAGCGGAGCAGTTTGGGTTGAAGCGCGAGGTCGAGTATGGCTCGCCCGAGCAGAACGAGGTCGTTCGGACCATCGTAGAGGCGGTCCGAACGGAAGGAGACGCGGCGCTGCTCAGGTACACGGAGCAGCTTGACCGCGTGAAGCTGGATGCGGCGTCGCTTCGCGTGACGCAGCAGGAAATTGAGGCGGCGTATGATAAGGTCGACGCCGCGTTCCTCACGGCCATCCGCGAGGCGGCCGTGAACATTAGGGCTTTCCACGAGAAGCAGAAGCGCACCTCGTGGATGGATCTGCAGCCGGACGGGACGCTGCTCGGGCAGATTCTGCGACCGCTGAAGCGGGTCGGCGTATACGTGCCCGGGGGCAAGGCGGCTTATCCGTCGTCCGTGCTCATGAACGTCATTCCGGCACAAGTAGCCGGCGTGCCGGAGATCGTGATGGTAACACCGCCGGCCACTGGCGGCAAGGCAGGCATCGACCCGTATATTCTCGTTGCCGCCGCGGAATCGGGCGTCAAGGAGATGTACCGGGTCGGAGGCGCTCAAGCCATTGCCGCGCTTGCGTACGGCACGGCTTCGATTGCCCCGGTCGATAAAATATGCGGACCGGGCAACATCTACGTGGCGCTCGCTAAGCGCGCCGTATTCGGTGCCGTCGATATCGACAGCATCGCCGGCCCAAGCGAGATCGTCGTCCTCGCCGATGACACGGCGGACGCATCTTACGTCGCTGCCGACCTGCTATCGCAGGCGGAGCACGACGAGATGTCGTCGGCGATCCTTATTACGCCGTCGACGAAGCTGGCCGAGGCTGTCGTCGCTGAAGTCGAGCGCCAGCTCTCCACGCTGCCGCGCGAGGCGATCGCGCGCAGCTCGGTAGACAACTACGGCGCGGCGCTGCTCGTCGACTCGCTGAAGGACGGCATCGACGTCGTCAATCAGCTGGCGCCTGAGCACCTGGAAGTGCTGACGGCCGACCCGATGAGCCTGCTCGGCCTCATTGAGAACGCGGGCGCGATCTTCCTCGGCCCGTACAGCTCGGAGCCGGTCGGCGATTATTTCGCCGGACCGAACCACATCATTCCGACGAACGGCACAGCGCGGTTCTCCTCGCCGGTCAATGTTGACGACTTCCTTAAGAAGTCGAGCTTGATCTACTACAGCAAGGAAGCGCTAATGACAAACGGCGACAAGATTATCACACTTGCGCGCCACGAAGGATTAGAAGGACATGCTCGCGCGATCGAGATCCGTTTGGAGAAGGAACGCGGGCTTTAATAGATACAAATAACGGCATTCTCGGCATCTAAATCAGAATACTGATGTCTGTTATTCGATTTAGCGGCATTTTGGGAAGCAAATTAGCCCATTTTTTCCACAGTCGGTGAAATAGCTCAATTAATTGCCCGAAATGCCGTTATAGAGCAACTTTCGTGAGAGCTCGCTGAAATAACGTCCCAAAAGGACGCTACACGCTGCATAAGAACCACAAACTGCTGCTCAGGAGCTAACCGCCCCACAGGCGGGAGATATCATACAACCAACATACAAGGAAAGTAGGAATTACAATGGCGGATACTAGAGTGCGTGAGGCGTCGGTCGAGCGCAAAACGAATGAAACGGATATTAAGCTGTCTTTCGCAGTGGACGGCACTGGCGAGACGAAGCTCGAAACGGATGTGCCTTTCCTGAACCATATGCTTGACCTGTTCACGAAGCACGGACAATTCAACCTGCAAGTCGAGGCGCGCGGAGACATCGACATTGACGATCACCACACCGTTGAAGACATCGGCATCTGCCTCGGGCAGACGCTTCGCGAAGCATTGGGCGACAAACGCGGCATTAAACGTTATGCCAGCGTATTCGTTCCGATGGATGAGGCGCTAGCGCAAGTCATTGTCGACGTCAGCAACCGTCCTCACTTTGAATATCGTGCGGAATATCCTTCGGCGCAGGTTGGAAGCTTCTCTACTGAGCTCGTTCACGAGTTCCTGTGGAAGCTGGCGCTTGAATCGCGCATTACGCTGCACGTTATCGTTCACTACGGCAAAAACACGCATCACATGATCGAAGCGGTATTCAAAGCGCTTGGCCGTGCGATCGACGAAGCGACGAGCATTGATCCTCGCGTACAAGGAGTGCCTTCAACGAAGGGAGTGCTGTAAATGATTGCGATTATAGATTATGGCATGGGCAACCTGCATAGCGTGAGCAAAGCGGTTGAACGGCTAGGGTTCGAAGCGGTCATTACCGCTGATCCGCAGCGCATTCTAGAGGCGGACGGCGCGATATTGCCGGGCGTCGGCGCATTCGGCGACGCGATGCAGAATCTGCGCAACACGAAGCTGGATGAGGTGGCGAAGTTCTACGCCGCTTCCGGCAAGCCGATGCTGGGCATCTGCCTCGGCATGCAGCTTCTGTTCAGCGAGAGCGAGGAATACGGCCGGAACGAAGGGCTGAACCTGCTACCGGGTAAGGTTATCCGCTTCCAAGGCGACTACAAAGTGCCGCATATGGGCTGGAACAAGCTGTCGTTCTTGCAAAAGCAATCGCCGCTGTTCGAAGGACTGGAAGAGGGGCATGTGTATTTCGTTCACTCCTTCCATGCAAAGCCGGAGCTGGCGAGCGACCTGCTTGCAACGACGGACTACAATCAGCAAGTGACGGCGATCGTCGGACGCGGCAACGTCTACGGCATGCAGTTCCACCCGGAGAAGAGCGGCGATCTCGGCATGAAGCTGCTCGGCAACTTCTTGGCGCTGACAGGCAGCCCGCAGCTGCAGCAGCAAGCGTAACAACGATAAAGCGATAGAAGGCCCGGCCTGGGCATATAAAGGAGAGGGCAACATGCTGGCGAAACGTATCATTCCGTGTCTCGACGTGAAGGACGGCCGGGTCGTAAAGGGCGTCAACTTCGTCAATCTGCGCGATGCGGGCGATCCGGTCGAGCTTGCGGCTACTTATGACCGCGAGGGAGCAGACGAGCTTGTATTTCTAGATATCTCGGCGTCCGTCGAAGGACGCGCGACGATGATTGAGGTCGTGAAGCGGACGGCTGGCGAGATTACGATTCCGTTCACGGTGGGCGGCGGCATTTCGCATGTAGACGATATGAAGCGGCTGCTGCGCGCGGGAGCGGACAAGATCGGCATTAATACGGCAGCGGTGAAGAATAGGGCGCTCGTATCGGAAGGCGCGCGCAAGTTCGGCTCGCAATGTATCGTCGTAGCTATCGACGCGAAGTTCAATCCGGAATGGGGCGAATGGGAAGTGTACACGCATGGCGGCCGTCAGACGACGGGCATTCGCGCGCTGGAATGGGCACGCGAGGTCGAGCGTCTCGGCGCGGGGGAAATACTGCTGACAAGCATGGACGCGGACGGAACGAAGGACGGCTTCGACGTGAAGCTGACTCAGGCCGTATCGGATTCGCTTGGCATTCCGGTTATTGCCTCCGGCGGAGCGGGCAAGGTGGAACACTTCAATGAAGTGTTCCAGCAGGCACATGCGGATGCGGCTCTAGCGGCGACAATTTTCCATTATAAAGAAATGACGATTCGCGAGGTTAAGGACGATTTGCGTCTGAAGGGAGTAGAGGTTCGATGACGGTTAACGATTACAACGAGCTGCTTACACAAATCAAATGGGATGCGGCGGGACTGATTCCGGCTGTCGTTCAAGACGCACAGAGCAAGGAAGTGCTCATGCTTGCGTATATGAACGAGGAATCCCTTAAGCTATCGATAGAATCCGGCGTTACCTGGTATTGGAGCCGCTCGCGCAGCGAGCTTTGGAACAAGGGAGCGACTAGCGGACATACGCAGCGCATCGTCTCGATGTCCTACGACTGCGACGGCGATACGCTGCTGCTTCGCGTGGAGCAGCAAGGTCCGGCTTGCCATACAGGCCGATACAGCTGCTTCTATAATGCGATCGAGGTGCAAGGCGCATCAACGCCAGCTGCTGAACCGACAGAACAAGCAGTTGAGCGCTTCGCCATGCTCGGTCATCTGGAGAGCGTCATCGCGCAACGAGATGCAGAGCGTCCAGACGGCGCTTATACGACGTACCTGTTCGAGAAGGGCGTTGATAAGATTCTGAAGAAGATCGGCGAAGAAGCTTCTGAAGTGATTATCGCGGCAAAAAATGAAGACAACGACGAGCTGCGCAGTGAAGCGAGCGATTTGATCTTCCATCTGATGGTGCTGCTGCGCGAGCGCAAGCTGCCGCTTGACGACGTAATGCGCGAGCTAAGCGGCCGCGTAGGCAAGCCAACTACGAACAAAATGAGATAGTCCACAGGCTGTCGAATTTCCGAAACGCCCCATTTTACAAAACGAAAGGCCGGAATGCTCATGTTTATCGATTATCATACCCATCATGCCCGCTGCGGCCACGCGGTTGGCGACTTGGAAGAGTACGTGAAGAAGGGCATCGAGATCGGACTTGCGCAGATCGGCCTTTCCGACCATATGCCGCTGCTGCATGTTGACCCCGCAACTTACTTGCCGGAGATGGCGATGCCGATGGAGGAGCTTCCGCGTTATGTCGAGGAATGTCTCGCTCTGAAGGAGAAGTACAAGGGACAGATCGACGTTCGCGTCGGTCTGGAAGGCGATTATATCGAAGGCTGCGAGGAGCAGATCGAAGCGATCGTTAAGGCTTACCCATGGGATTACGTGATCGGCTCCGTTCATTTTCTAGGCGAGTGGGACATTACCGACTTCCGTCAGACGGCGGGCTGGGAAGGGAAAAACAAGCTTGCGGTGTACGAGCAATATTACGATGCGGTTATCAAAGCGGCAGCAACGGGCTTCTACGACTACATCGGCCATATCGACGTCATCAAGCGGTTCGGCTTCAAGCCGGATGAAGATGTGACTCATTTGGAAAATGCAGCGCTTGAAGCTGTCAAGAAGCACGGTCTTGCGATTGAGCTCAATGCATCGGGTTTGCGGACGCCGGTGAAGGAGATGTTCCCAAGCCGTCGCATGCTCGAATATGCCTACGAACTAGGGATCCCTCTGACGATCGGTTCTGATGCGCACCAGCCTGAGAGACTGGGTCAATATTTGGAAGAAGCGCGCGCTGTGCTTAAGGAAGTCGGCTATACGCAGCTAGCGACATTTAATTGTCGAAAAATATTGCTGATTGATTTTTGAATTATCGTAAATTCGATGTATAATAGGATTGAATAAGACAAGATTTGTCGAATAATATTCGACAAGCGACAGTACTAGATAAGTAAAATTTATTGGTTTAAGACGCTCAGGAGGGTATCATGGTAAGCGACAAGGTGCGTATATTTTCGGGTTCGTCCAATCCGGTATTGGCTCAAAAAATCAGTGCAGAGCTAGGTCTATCGCTCGGTGCAATTAAGATGTCTCGTTTCAAAAGCGGGGAGATCTACGTTCACTACGAGGAAACGATTCGTAACTGCGACGTGTTTCTCGTTCAATCGTTCTCTCATCCGATCAACGAGCATTTTGTAGAATTGCTCGTGATGATCGATGCGGCGAAGCGCGCTTCGGCGAGAACGGTCAACATCATCATGCCTTACTACGGCTATGCTCGTCAGGAACGCAAGGCAGCTCCGCGGGAGCCGATCTCGGCGAAAATGTTGGCTGACGTGCTTACGACAGTTGGCGCGAACCGCGTCATTACGATCGATTTGCATGCTCCGGCGATTCAAGGGTTCTTCAACATTCCGGTTGACCACATGACGGCGCTTGACTTGATCAGCGATTACCTGAAAGCCAAAAACATCAAGAATCCGGTCGTTGTATCGCCGGATGCAGGACGTGCTTCGACGGCGGAGAAGCTGGCTAACTACTTGGACACTTCGTTTGCGATCATGATCAAGAAGCGTCCTGCGCACAACGAATCCTCCATTACGCACGTTATCGGTGACGTAGAAGGTCAAACCCCGATTATTATCGAGGACTTGATCGATACCGGCACGACGATCGTAAATGTTGTGGAGAGCCTCAAGGAGCGCGGCGCGGAAGACGTGTACGTATGTGCGACGCATCCGTTGTTCTCCGGTACTGCTATTGAGCGTTTGGATCATCCATCTATAAAAGAAGTTATCGTAACCGACTCGATTCTATTGCCGGAATCGACGCCGGAACGCTTCAAGGTGCTGTCTGTAGCTCCGCTGCTTGCGGAAGCGACACGGATCATCTTGGAAGGCGGCTCGATCAGCACGTTGTTCAAGAACAACGGCGTCTAATATTCGGCTTGCCTTGCCAATATGCCCAAAAGAATAGGTTTACCGCGAAAAAATCGCGGACGGCTCGTATGCCGTCCGCGATTTTTTCCCACATATTCTTTCGTGTTAGGATAGGCAGCGCTATGGTATAATCTTAGAAAATCGGAAGTAACGGGAGGTGCCTTGCTAGTGAAAGAGAAGAGACTTGTGGCTGTCGATACGCAAACGAAGGTAATACCGATTCAATGGGACGCTACGTTTTTCTTTGAACGGGCTGTTCGTTCGCTGGATCGATTCCATTACGACAAGGCCCTCAAATATTTTCGGCGCGCCGTTGAATACGAACCTGACAATCCTGTAAACCATTGCAATATGGCCGGCATCCTATCGGAGATGGGCAACTATGAGGAATCGAATCGGATCTTAAACATGATTATGGATGAGCTTGATCCGACGATGACGGAATGCTATTTCTACATGGCGAACAATTACGCGAATATGGAACAGTACGAGGCTGCCGAAGGCGCCCTCATTCAATATTTGGAGGAAGACCCCGACGGCCAGTTTCTCGATGAAGCGGAAGACATGATGGATCTGCTTCACTATGAGCTGGAGCGCCCGACCCAATTGAAAAACATTAAGTCGCGCGAGGGCATGATTGAACACGATCAAGCGCGGACGCTGCTGGAGGAAGGCAAGTTTACCGAGGCAGTCCGCATCTTAGAACAAATTACGCAGCAGCAGCCTGATTTTCTCGCAGCGAGAAACAATTTGGCGCTCGCTTATTATTACATGGGCATGTTCGATAAGGCGATGGAGACGATTCAAGAGGTGTTAGACCTTGAAGCGGGCAATTTGCATGCGCTTTGCAACCTTGCGATCTTCTACCAGCATGAGGGCGACGAGACCAATCTGCGTCCGCTCGTCGATCTGCTGATTAAGACAGCGCCTTTTCATCAAGAGCATGCGTTTAAACTCGCTACAACTATGGGTATCTTAGGAGAGCATGGCTCTGCGTATCGTCACTTCTCGAGGCTGCTTAAGGACGCTGAGCTGCATCAGGATCCATGCTTGTACCATTACGCGGCTGTAGCGTCCTGCAACATCGGAAGGCTGCAGGAGGCTGAACGGCTCTGGAAGCAGGCGATCAAGCTTGATCCGATGTCAGGCATTCCGCAATATTATATGGAGCAGCTGGAGCATATTCGCAGCGGCAAGCAAACGGGGCATGTGAGCTACCATTATCATTTGCCGTTCGAAGAGCAATTCAAGCTATGGGAAAAGTCGTCGGACGGCATTCCCGATCATCTGAAGCGCGACCCGCTCGTACGTTCCTCGTTCTTCTGGGCGCTGCGCCATGGGGATCAGCATACGAAGCTGCAAGTCATTCAGGCGCTTGGCATGATCGCCGACAGCGAGGTCAAGGACGTACTGCGCGCATTCCTACTGGAGCATGAAGAGGACGATTACTTAAAGCGAATCGCCATATTCGTACTTCGAACAATCGGCGTTCAGGAACCGCTTCATGTGGTGCTTGAGGGCAAGGACACGGTTATCGAGCCAAACCGGGTGCCTTCGCGACTGCCGGTATGGGAAGAGAAGTGGCAGGCCGTTGTCGATTTGGCGATGAGTCTCATGAACAAGCATTACGATCTCGTTCAGCAGCATGATCTAATGACGTTATGGGTGGAGTTTTTATCCCGTACGTACCCGGATGTGCCGAAGCTGACGAAGCCGGAGGGCTGGGCGGCAGCGCTCGAATATTTAACGGCCAAGATGCATCGCCGCGCGATCTCCTACCATGAGGTGTCGATACGTTACGGTACTTCCATCGCTACGGTGAGCAAGAACGTGAAGACGATCGACGGCGTTTGCGGCATCAAAGAAAAGATGAAGTCGATAAGCTCGGTATTTTCCTCGTCTACGGATGTGTAGCCTGTAGGAGCTGCGCTCGCGTGCTTGAAGGAAACTGAGGCAAAACTATAGATGAGGTGATTCACATGTACAAATCGATTATTATCGGTACCGGCCCTGCCGGTCTGACTGCAGCTATTTACTTGGCGCGCGCCAATATGGAGCCCCTAATTATCGAAGGGCCTGAACCTGGCGGTCAATTGACGACGACGACGGAGGTCGAGAACTTCCCTGGTTTTCCTGAGGGAATTATGGGACCTGAGCTTATGGAAAATATGCGCAAGCAAGCGGAGCGCTTCGGCGCTAAGTTTATTACGGGCTGGGTGAACAGCGTCGATATGTCCGAGCGTCCGTTCAAGCTGCAAGTGGAAGGTCACGGCGAGCTTGTCGGCGAGAGCATTATTATCTCGACAGGAGCTTCGGCGAAGTACCTTGGCATTCCAGGCGAGAAAGACAACGTCGGACGCGGCGTGAGCACTTGTGCGACATGCGACGGCTTCTTCTTCCGCGGCAAAAAGATTATCGTGGTCGGCGGTGGCGACTCTGCGATGGAGGAAGCGAACTTCCTTACTCGATTTGCGTCTAACGTTGAGTTGGTTAACCGCCGCGATGAGCTTCGCGCTTCGAAGATCATGCAGGATCGCGCTCGCGAGAACGAGAAAATCAGCTGGAGCCTGAACCGCACGCCGGTTGAAGTCGTAGCTGGCGGCATGGGCGTTACAGGCCTTAAGGTTCGCGATAACGTGACAGGTGAAGAGGATGTTATTGAGACAGACGGTATCTTCATCGCAATCGGCCATACGCCGAACACGAAGTTCCTGAACGGTCAGATCGACACCGACGAGCATGGCTACATTAAAGTGAAGCCGGGCAGCTCCGAGACGAACATCCCAGGCGTTTTCGCATGCGGCGACGTGCAGGACAGCAAGTACCGTCAAGCGATTACAGCAGCGGGAAGCGGCTGTATGGCGGCGCTTGACTGCGAACGTTTCCTTGAAGGCAACGTTACGCATGACTGGAGCAAATCCGTTTAAGCTGTACGGTTGCTGTGTGATCGATATCGGCATCTATGGGAGAATACAGGCTGTACCGGCTAAGCGCGACGACGATGCTTGGCCTGGTATAGCTTTTTTGTATGAAGCTTGTATATTGGATAACTGCAGTAACTTTTGAGTTAATTGGTTCTATTCGTGTTCTATATTGGATATTTGCATTATAGCCTGCCTAATAGGTGAAGAAATGCCTTATAATCACGAAAGTTAGTCAAGAGATCCAACATAGCTGCGAACAGAAGGGCTATGAGACAGCCTATTGCTTCACCTATAAGCGTTAATTATGAGGGAAATTTCATTTATTGAGGTCTTCCGGCTGGGTAATTGCATCCCGTGGAGGATTCTCTCCGATTATGTGGACAGTTCCGTGAGAATAACCGTGTCTTCTACTTAATAAAAGTTTCTTAATCGCGCTAGACAGATGCCTGAACAGCTTGTTTTACCAGCATTCTACATTGTTGACGACAGCATGAACAACGCTTATAGTGGGTACAGAGAAGTTTAACATTATTGATGAGGTGGACTAGTGATGTCTGAGAAGATTTACGTTGGCGTCGATGTCGGCGGTACTGCAATTAAAGTAGGAATTTGTAATGCGGAGGGACAGCTGCTCCAAACGTACGAAGGGCCGACTGAGACAAGTAAAGGAACGGACACTATCCTTCATAATATCGCGACATACGCTCGCGCAATTGTTGACGAATCGTCTTATGAATGGGAGCAAGTAGACGGCGTAGGCGTAGGCATCGCTGGTTTCCTTGATATTCCTAACGGTATTATTAAATTCGCTCCTAACTTAAAAATCGAGAATGTCGATTTGAAGTCTTTCTTGGAGAAAGAACTGAACAAAACAATTAAAGTTAATAACGACGCGAACGTTGCTGCGCTTGGCGAAGCATGGGGCGGGGCAGGCAAAGGCATCGACCAATGCGTATGTTATACGCTTGGCACGGGCGTTGGCGGCGGTATTATTATAAATGGTAAAATCGTAGAAGGCTTCGCTGGCATGGCGGGCGAGCTTGGTCATATGGCAATCGTTCCGGATCTTGAAGCGATTCAATGCGGCTGCGGCAAAATGGGCTGCCTCGAGACCGTATCCTCCGCAACGGGTATCATCCGTATGGCGAAGGATGCCGTAGAGCGCGGCGACCGCACTTCGTTGTCTCTGGTAGAAGATATTATGGCGAAGGACGTTATCGATGCTGCCAAAGCAGGCGACGAGGTTGCATCCCGCATTGTAAGCCGTGCTGCTTACTACTTGGGCAAGTCAATGGCGATGATGGCTATTATTCTTAATCCGCAATACTTTATTATTGGCGGCGGCRTATCGAAAGCAGGCGACTTCCTGTTCGATCAAATCCGTGAAGTATTCGAGAAGTACACGCAAGACCAAGCGAAGGAAAATGTGAAGATCGTTGCAGCTACGCTCGGCAACAATGCTGGCGTTGTTGGCGCTGCTGGACTTATTCTCAGAGGCTAGTCATACCATTTAGATACAACAAGTGCTGCGCCGCCCACGGGCGGCTACAGCCCGTTATTCAGATTGCTTTAAATGATAAGGGTAAATAATTTTGATTCTTATTTATTGGCTTATCATTCACCGCGAAACGAGCTTAGCCGATCATATGCTCGGCAAGCCGTTTACGCTTTGCGAAGTAGGTTTTGCACTAGCAAAACCTTAGTTTATGCTTACGATGTAGGTTTGCTTCGCAAACCTTAGCTTATGCTTACGAAGTAGGTTTGCTTCGCAAACCTTTTAGGAGGTTGTACTCATGGAGACGGCAGTTACAGTTGCGAAGCTTGTCATTATTACAGGAATGTCTGGCGCGGGCAAAACGATTGCTGTGCAAAGCCTCGAGGATCTTGGCTTCTTCTGCGTCGACAACCTGCCGCCTGTGCTCATTCCGAAGTTCGCCGAGCTGATTGATCAATCGAACGGCAAGATCGGCAAGGTAGCGCTCGTGATCGATCTGAGGGGGCGCGAGTTTTTCGACGCTTTGGCCGAATCGCTGGCATTCATTAAAGATCAATTCACCATCGATTGCGAGATTCTATTCCTGGATGCGACCGATGAGGTGCTTGTTCAGCGTTACAAGGAGAGCCGCCGCCGCCATCCGCTTGCGCCGGAAGGAATGCCGCTGGAAGGCATCCGCAACGAACGCCGAATGCTGGAGGATCTGAAGGGCTCGGCCTCGCAGGTGATCGATACGACGATATTGAAACCAGGCCAGTTGAAGGAACGTATTATTACGCGGTTTACGAATTTGGAACAGAACAGTCTCTCCGTGAACGTAACCTCCTTTGGCTTCAAGTATGGCATTCCTATCGATGCCGACCTCATCTACGACGTTCGTTTCCTTCCGAATCCGCATTATATTGAGCATCTGCGTCCGAATACGGGGCAAAATCCGGATGTATACGAATACGTGATGAAGTGGCCGGAAACACAACAATTTCTAACGAAGCTGCTCGACATGCTGCAATTCCTTATTCCGCTCTATCGCAAGGAAGGGAAAAGCCAGGTAGTCATCGGAATCGGCTGTACGGGCGGCAAACATCGCTCTGTCGCGATTGCCGAATATTTGGGACGCATGCTCGGCAGCAGCGATACGGAACGCATTCGTGTCAGCCATCGCGATGCCGATCGTGACAAGCATTGACGGGGTGAGACGATGCAAAGCAGGCATAAAATTATTAGACGCCCGAAAATCGTCGTAATCGGCGGCGGTACAGGGCTCTCTGTCATGCTGCGAGGCTTGAAAGAGAAGCCGCTAGATATTACGGCGATCGTGACGGTTGCCGACGACGGAGGAAGCTCCGGCATTTTGCGCAACGAGCTCCAAATCCCTCCGCCGGGCGACATACGCAACGTGCTTATGGCGCTTGCCGATGCGGAACCGCTGCTCACCGAAGTGCTGCAGTATCGGTTCAATAGCGGGACAGGGCTAGTCGGGCACAGCCTAGGCAATCTGATGCTTGCGGCGATGACGGACATATCGGGCGACTTTGTATCGGGTGTGCGTGAGCTTAGCCGCGTCCTTGCCGTTCGCGGTCAAGTGCTTCCCGCTGCCAATCAAGCGATCGTGCTCAAGGCCGAGATGGCAGACGGCTCGATCGTAACGGGGGAATCGATGATCCCGAAGGCGGGTCAGGCGATTAGGCGTGTATTCATTGAGCCAAGCGATGTGGAGGCGCTGCCTGAGGCAGTAGAAGCGATCGAGCAGGCTGACGCCATCCTGGTCGGTCCGGGCAGTTTGTATACGAGTATTATTCCGAATCTGCTCGTGCCGAAGCTAGCTGAAGCGATCGTTAATTCAACGGCTGTTAAGCTGTTTGTTTGTAATGTGATGACGCAGCCAGGGGAAACGGACGATTATTCCGTCAGCGACCATTTGGAAGCTGTCCATAAGCATATTGGACATCATCTATTCGATTATGTCATTGTGAATGACGGAGAGATTCCGCCGCAGATCGAAAGCAAGTATGCCGAGATGGGCGCTAAAGCGGTTCATCTCGACTTGGACGAGGTAACGAGACGCGGTTATCAGGTTATAGCGGACCGTCTTGTGCTGTTCCGAACTTTTTTGAGGCATGATGCCGAACGTTTAAGCCATCATATATATAAACTGGTAGAGAACTGGATGCTTAGAAAGAGGTGATAATCGATGTCTTTTGCGGCACAAACAAAAAAAGAGCTGACCCTTATTGAAGCCGATAGCTGCTGTGAGCGTGCAGAGCTGTCTGCGCTATTACGGATGAACGGCTCTGTCAGCGTATCCAGCCGCAAGGTTGTCCTCGACATCTCGACTGAAAATGCGGCCATCGCCAGAAGAATCTATTCCTTGCTTAAGAAGCATTACGACATGCATGTTGAGCTACTCGTGCGTAAGAAAATGCGCTTGAAGAAAAATAATGTGTATATCGTTCGGATTCCTTCGGGAGTACAGGAAATACTAAGTGAACTCGGAATCGTGTCAGAGGGTTTCATGTTCTCTAACGGCATCGATAAGGAGATTATTCGTAAGCCATGCTGCAAGCGGTCTTATCTGCGCGGCGCTTTCCTGGCTGGAGGCTCGGTCAACAATCCCGAGGGTTCTTCGTATCATTTGGAAATAGCGTCGATGTACGAGGAGCATTGCGATGCGCTTGTGGAGCTTGCCAATAAGTTCGATCTGAATGCCAGATGTATTGAACGGAAGAAAGGCTTCATTCTATACATCAAGGAAGGCGAGAAAATCATCGAGCTTCTCAACATCGTCGGCGCGCACCAGGCATTGTTCAAATTCGAGGACGTACGAATTATGCGCGACATGCGCAATTCCGTCAATCGGATCGTTAATTGCGAGACTGCGAATCTGAATAAGACAATTGGAGCGGCTGTACGCCAGATTGATAATATTAAGCTGCTGCAGAAGGAAGTCGGCTTGGACAGTCTTCCTGAGAAGCTGAAAGAAGTAGCCGAGATCAGGCTGCAGCATCCCGATATGAATCTGACCGAGGTCGGCGAAATGCTAAGAGGCAAGGTAAGTAAGTCGGGCGTTAACCATCGATTGCGCAAAATCGACGAACTTGCGGAAAAAATACGAGGTAGTTAGCTTTTCACCTAGTGCAACCGCTGGTATAATGTTATAATAATGCAAAATGAACTTATCACCAAAGATAAGAAGTATAAGTCTAAATCTTATACAAGCTTATATTTCTGCGCTAGACGTCACCGGGTCCGCACAGCTGTTGCTGGCCGGGTCGTTTGACGCTTATGAATGAGTATAATATAGGGGGTATGGTTTCCATGACAAGGCTTCCGGTTGTCGTTCGTCTGAAGACGGGGCTTCATGCAAGACCTGCAGCGTTATTCGTACAAGAAGCGAACAAATTTTCCTCCGAGGTATTTGTAGAGAAAGACGACAAAAAAGTTAATGCGAAATCGATCATGGGCATTATGAGTCTAGCGATCAGCTCCGGCACTGAAGTATCCATAAGTGCGGAAGGTTCGGACGCGGAACAGGCTGTAAACGCTTTAGTCGCTCTTGTTAGCAAAGAGGAACTTGAGAATCAATAATTCATTGGTTACCGATGAAAAAAGCCTCACTCGATCAGTTGATCGGTGTAGGCTTTTTTGCGTTTCTGCGAGTTATTGACAAGTTATTAGACCAATTGTGGATAACTGTGCATAGAATGTGAATAAGACTGTGGATAAAATGAATTGTTGCTACGGTTTGTGGATATCGAATAAGAAAAAAAGGCGATACTAGGGCATGAAACCCTTGTACCGCCTTTTTACTACTTATCCAATTTTCTCGATTACTTTGTCAACAAGGCCGTATTCTTTCGCTTCCGCTGCGCTCATGAAGTAGTCGCGATCCGTATCTTGCTCGATGCGGCTAAGCGGTTGACCGCTGCGCTCTGCAAGAATGCCATTGAGATGGTCGCGCATCTTAATGATGCGGCGCGCGCGAATCTCGATGTCGCTCGCTTGTCCTTCTGCGCCGCCTAGCGGCTGGTGAATCATAACTTCGCTGTTCGGAAGCGCGTAACGCTTGCCTTTCGCGCCTGCCGTCAGCAGGAACGCGCCCATTGAAGCGGCCATACCGACACAGATGGTCGATACGTCTGGCTTAATGTATTGCATCGTATCATAGATCGCCATACCGGCTGTAATGGAGCCGCCTGGGCTGTTAATGTAAAGAGAAATGTCCTTCTCGGGATCATCCGCCGCAAGGAACAGCATTTGCGCAATGATGGAATTAGCCACCACGTCGTTTACACCCGATCCAAGAAAAATAATGCGATCCTTCAACAAGCGAGAGTAAATATCATACGCACGCTCTCCGCGATTGCTTTGCTCAATAACCATAGGAACGAAATTCATATCCAACGTAAGCCCCCTCCTTCAAACTGAACGAAATGGTTAAATCGTATTTTCATAATAACGGATGGAAACTCAAAAGTCAAAGATAGTCAGACAAATTATCTGACAAATGATTGGACAAGCAATAAGTGGCCGCTGTATCGGGCTTTGTCGAAGTGGGACATCGGATGAATGGAGACTAAGCGGGGATAAGTGCGGGGAAAATTAGAGCAGGTGTAAAAG
The DNA here is from genome assembly GCF_052115185.1 of Paenibacillus sp. 2TAB19. Taxonomy (NCBI): domain Bacteria; kingdom Bacillati; phylum Bacillota; class Bacilli; order Caryophanales; family Paenibacillaceae; genus Paenibacillus; species Paenibacillus sp. 2TAB19. Next base: position 35,288 of record NZ_JBFRGE010000046.1, read on the forward strand.
TAGATTGAAGCTTGGGAGAGAGGCCCTCCGTAAATAGTTCGATTTCGTCAAACTAAATAGATGCAGTTTAAAAATATCATGCGCTAATGGCATTCCGTCGAACTAAATGGCCGATGAACGCCAAGTGAAGCCTAAAGAGCCACTTTAGTTTCCCTAAATACCGTTATTGAGCGACTTTAGGAGGAGTAAGTGAATTTAGTATCCCGAAATGCCGTTGCAACGTCACTGCAGGAGGTTGAGCTTATTAAAAAAGGCCATTCCGAAACAACATTCGGGATGGCCTTAATAGGTATGCGTTATGTAGTTGCATTAGAAAAAAGTAAGTGGCGCGCCCGCTAGGAATCGAACCTAGATCTCAGGCTCCGGAGGCCTACGTCATATCCATTGGACCACGGGCGCAAAAAACAGTAGCAAGGGTGATTATATGATAATAGCGATTAGAAAGCAAGCGGCTTCCGTAAATTAAATTTGTGAAAATCGTGACAGTAATCGMTTTCATTCGATTTCATGCTCTTGCGGCGAGCAACAATTTCCGATAATATAGGAGGTGGGACTACAAATGTTATAGAGGGACGTTTCGCGTCCCGGTCAATGGAGCTATAGTCTCATATAACGGGTGGAGTGAAGGATAAGATGCGTCAGATCATTGAACTGCAGCAGCAGCTTGTGCCTGATCTTCTAGATGTAATGAGAAAGAGGTATTCGATTCTGCACCAGGTCATGCTGACAGAGCTTATCGGACGCCGCACGCTTGCCACGGCGTTATCGCTTACGGAGCGCGTGCTGCGAACGGAGATTGAGTTTCTGAAGGCGCAAGGCTTGCTCGATGTTCATTCGAGCGGCATTCGAATTACGGATGCAGGCAGAGAGCTTCTGGAGCGGCTGGAACCGGTCTATAAGACGATGTTCGGTCWATCGGAGCTTGAAGATCGAATCCGCACTCGCTTTGGCTTATCGCAAGTTGTTGTTGTAGCCGGGGATTCCGAGAGCTCGGCACAGACGAAGCGGGAGCTTGGCCGTGCAAGCGCACAAGTGCTTCGCAAGGTAATGCAGCCCAATGATGTCGTCGCTGTAACAGGCGGAACAACGATTGCCCAAGTTGCGAATCATTTATCAACCTCTACCGCGCTCAAGACCAATTGGTTCGTGCCTGCAAGGGGCGGACTTGGCGAGAGCCTCGACTATCAGGCGAATACGATTGCTTCGACAATGGCGAAGCGCACAGGCGCGCAATACCGCTTGCTTCATGTCCCGGATCATTTGGGCGAGGAAGCATTCTCATCGATCATGCAAGAGCCTAACATTCGCGAGATTGTCGATGTCATTCGAAGCGCTAGAATCGTCGTCCACGGGATTGGGGATGCGATGGTAATGGCTAGACGAAGACGGCTGGAGCAGGACGTCGTGAATGCGATGGCTGCAGAAGGCGCGCTGGCGGAGTCGTTCGGGTTTTATTTTGACCGAAATGGCGCTGTGGTGCACAAAATGCAGACGGTAGGATTACGGCTCGAGGATATTGTAAAGACTGAAGTTGTTATAGGTGTCGCAGGAGGCAAGAGTAAAGGCGAGGCGATAGCAGCCGTCATGCGGTTCGGTCATAACGATGTGCTGGTGACGGACGAAGTAGCTGCGCTAGAGATCGTAGCTATAATCGAGCAAGAATGACATTAAAGAAGTGGTCATGACGTTATTGCCGAACAGGGCAACCTGCTGCAGGCGAAACGTCTTGAAATAAATTGCCTTATCCCAAAAATGCTTAGGAGGAATTAACAATGGTTAAAGTAGGTATTAATGGTTTTGGACGTATCGGCCGTAACGTATTCCGCGCAGCACTGAACAACCCTGATGTACAAATCGTAGCGGTAAACGATCTTACAGACACGAACACGCTGGCTCACCTTCTTAAATATGACACGACTCACGGCACTCTTGACGCAACAGTAGAAGCTAAAGAAGGCGCTTTGATCGTAAACGGCGTTGAAATCAAAGTATTCGCTGAGCGTAACCCGGCTGACCTTCCTTGGGCTTCCGTAGGCGCTGAAATCGTAGTTGAATCGACTGGTATCTTCACAGCTAAAGAAAAAGCTGAGCTTCACCTTCAAGGCGGCGCTAAAAAAGTTATCATCTCCGCTCCAGCTACTAACGAAGACATCACAGTTGTTATGGGCGTTAACGAAGATAAATACGATGCTTCCGCGCACACTATTATCTCCAACGCTTCTTGCACAACGAACTGTCTTGCTCCATTCGCAAAAGTATTGAACGACAAATTCGGTATCGTTAAAGGTATGATGACTACAATTCACTCGTACACAAACGATCAATCCGTGCTTGACGTTCCACACAAAGACCTGCGCCGTGCTCGCGCTGCTGCAGAAAACATCATTCCTTCGTCGACTGGCGCTGCAAAAGCTGTTTCCCTTGTATTGCCTGAGCTCAAAGGCAAATTGAACGGTATGGCTATGCGCGTACCTACACCTAACGTTTCGGTAACTGACCTTGTTGCTGAACTGAAAGTTAACGTTACGGTTGAAGAAGTTAACGCAGCACTTAAAGATGCTTCCGAAGGCGCTTTGAAAGGCATTTTGAACTACAACGAATTGCCGCTTGTATCGAGCGACTACAATAGCGACCCTGCTTCCTCCACAATCGACGGTCTGTCGACAATGGTTGTTGAAGGCAACATGGTTAAAGTTATTTCCTGGTACGACAACGAGTGGGGTTACTCGAACCGCGTAGTTGATCTTGCTGCTTATATCGCAAGCAAAGGTCTGTAAGGAAAGAAGGCGAACGGGCCGAGGCTCCCTGCACTGCTGGGCGCTTCGGCTCTTAAGTTCGCGCCCTTTTGGGGACTTGGACCTTAAGGGCGTTTCTTCTTGACGAAGGAACGCTCTTTTCTTTTTTTCATACTTAACTCAAGCCGATGCTTCCGATGCTATTTTTGCCCATTGCATTCCACAGAAATTTTAGGAGGGTTCTATCGATGAACAAGAAAAGTGTACGCGACGTAGCTGAACTGGCAGGCAAACGAGTATTTGTACGCGTTGATTTCAACGTGCCGCTCGAGAACGGAAAAATTACGGATGACAAACGGATCCGCGAGACGCTTCCAACGATTAACTTCCTGATCGATAAAGGCGCTAAAGTTATTCTTGCGTCCCACCTTGGCCGTCCGAACGGTCAAGTTGTAGAAGAGCTTCGTCATACGGCTTCCGCAGCGCGTCTGGCTGAGCTTCTAGGCAAACCGGTGACAAAAGCTAACGAAGCAATCGGCGAAGCCGTAGAAGCGCAAGTAGCGGCTTTAAACAACGGCGACGTATTGCTCCTTGAGAACGTTCGCTTCTATGAAGGCGAAGAGCAAAACGATCCGGAACTGGCAAAAGCTTTCGCTAAGCTTGCTGACTTGTTCGTTAACGACGCATTCGGCGCAGCTCACCGCGCGCATGCTTCGACAGAAGGCATTGCACACTTGCTGCCGGCTGTATCCGGTCTTCTGATGGAGAGAGAGCTTGAAGTTCTAGGCAAAGCGCTGAACAACCCTGAGCGTCCTTTCACAGCAATCGTAGGCGGTTCGAAAGTAAAAGACAAAATCGCGGTTATCGACAAAATGCTTGAAATTGCCGACAACATCATCATCGGCGGCGGCTTGTCCTATACATTCTTCAAGGCGCAAGGCCATGAAATCGGCAAATCGCTCGTGGACAACAGCAAGCTTGATCTAGCGCTTGAGTTCATCGAAAAAGCGAAAAAACTCGGCAAAAACTTCCTGATCCCTGTTGATATCGTAGTAACAGACGACTTCAGCGCAAACGCGAACACAAAAATCGTTGACGTTGACGGCATTCCTGCTGAATGGGAAGGCATCGACATCGGACCTAAGACTCGCGAGCTGTATGCGGACGTTATCAAAAACTCCAAGCTCGTTGTTTGGAACGGACCGATGGGCGTATTCGAAATCGAGCCTTTCTCCCACGGCACGCAAGCAGTAGCTCGCGCATGTGCGGAAACGTCCGGCTACACGGTTATCGGCGGCGGCGACTCGGCTGCAGCGGCTGAGAAATTCCACCTGGCTGACAAAATGGACTTCATCTCGACGGGCGGCGGCGCTTCCCTTGAGTTCATGGAAGGCAAAGTACTCCCAGGCGTTGTAGCTCTTAACGATAAATAAGAATAAACCCATTAGGAGGGACTAGCATGAGCAGAAAACCGATTATTGCGGGCAACTGGAAAATGTTCAAGACCGTTTCCGAAGCGGTATCCTTTTTCTCCGAAATTAAAGGCAAAGCAGAAGTAGACGGCGTGGAGAGCGTAATCTGTGCACCATTCACGACGCTTCCTGCCCTTGTTGAAGCAGCGAAAGGCACGTCGATCGCAATCGGCGCGCAAAACGTTCACTTCGAAGACAATGGCGCATTCACAGGCGAGATCAGCGGCGTTATGCTGAAGGATCTTGGCGTGAAATACGTTATTATCGGCCACTCCGAGCGCCGCGCTTACTTCGCGGAATCGGATGAGATCGTGAACAAGAAAGTTCATGCTTCCTTCAAGAACGGCTTGCTGCCGATCGTCTGCGTAGGCGAGAAGCTTGAAGAGCGTGAAGCTGGACAAACGAAAGACGTATGCAAAGTGCAAACCGAAGCGGCATTCCAAGGGCTGTCGGCTGCGCAAGCGGCTGAAGTCGTTATCGCTTACGAGCCAATCTGGGCAATCGGAACAGGCAAATCGTCGACTTCCGAAGATGCGCAAGACGTTATCGGATATATCCGCGGCGTAGTTGCCGGTCTGTATGACCAAGCGACAGCTGATGCGGTTCGCATCCAATACGGCGGCAGCGTGAAGCCGAACAATGTAGCGGAATACATGGGCCAAGCGGACATCGACGGCGCACTTGTCGGCGGCGCAAGCCTTGAGCCTGCTTCTTATATCGCTTTGGTCGAGGGGGCCAAGTAAGATGGCTGCTCCGAAACCTGTAGCACTAATTATTCTTGACGGCTTCGGCCTTCGCGACGACGTAACCGGCAATGCGGTTGCGCAAGCGAATAAGCCGAACTACGATCGTTACTGGTCTACTTATCCGCACACGACGCTGACGGCTTCCGGTGAAGCGGTAGGCTTGCCGGAAGGTCAAATGGGCAACTCCGAGGTTGGTCACTTGAACATCGGCGCCGGACGTATCGTGTACCAGGATTTGACGCGGATCAGCAAGTCGATTCGTGACCGCGAATTTTTCGAGAACGAAACGATTCTCGGCGCTGTGAACCATGTGAAGAAAAACAGCAAGAAGCTTCATCTCTACGGTCTGCTCTCTGATGGCGGCGTTCATAGCCACATTGAGCACTTGTTCGCCCTGCTGGAGCTGGCGAAGAAGGAAGAACTCGAAGACGTATACATCCATGCTTTCCTCGACGGACGCGATGTATCGCCGGACAGCGCGAAGGGTTACCTGGAGCGCCTGCAAGCGAAGATCGAAGAGGTTGGCGTAGGACGCATCGCGACGGTACAAGGCCGTTATTACGCGATGGACCGCGACAAGCGCTGGGAGCGTACGGAGAAGTCTTACCGCGCTATGGTATACGGCGACGGACCTCAATATACCGATCCGATCAAAGCGGTAGTTGAATCGTATGAGAAATCGGTTTATGATGAATTCGTTATGCCAACGGTTATCGTAGGCGAAGACAATAAGCCGGTCGGTTTAGTGGAGTCCGAGGATGCTGTCATATTCTTCAATTTCCGTCCTGACCGCGCGATTCAATTGTCGCAAGTATTTACGAACGAGGACTTCCGCGGCTTTGAGCGCGGCGAGAGCCACCCGGTTAACCTTTACTTCGTCTGCTTGACGCTGTTCAGTGAAACCGTAGGCGGCTACGTTGCGTATTCACCGAAGAACCTCGACAACACGCTTGGCGAAGTGCTCGCGCAGAACAACAAGAAGCAGCTTCGTACGGCTGAAACCGAGAAATATCCGCATGTCACGTTCTTCTTTAGCGGCGGACGCGATGCGGAGCTTCCGGGCGAGACACGCGTGCTGATCAACTCGCCGAAGGTCGCAACTTATGACCTGCAGCCCGAGATGAGCGCCTACGAGCTTGCGGAATCAACTGTTCGCGAGATCGAATCCGGTAAACACGATGCGATTATTCTGAACTTCGCGAATCCCGACATGGTCGGTCACTCCGGCATGCTGGAGCCGACGATCAAAGCGGTTGAAGCGACGGATGAATGTCTGGGCAAAGTCGTAGAAGCTGTGCTGGCGCAAGGCGGCGTATGCATTATTACGGCTGACCACGGCAATGCGGATATGGTATTCGACGAGAATGGCCGTCCGTTTACGGCGCATACGACGAATCCAGTTCCATTGATCGTAACGAAAGCGGGCGCAACGCTTCGTGATGGCGGTATTCTAGCCGACATCGCGCCGACGTTCCTTGATCTGATCGAGCTTAATCAGCCTGCTGAGATGACGGGCTCGACTTTAATCAACAAGTAATGCTTGGTAGCAATCAAATTTAACAAATAAAAAGGAGTGTTTTATCCATGTCTATTATCGTTGACGTATACGCACGCGAAGTTCTTGACTCCCGCGGCAACCCAACTGTTGAAGTAGAAGTATCCCTTGAGTCCGGCGGCAAAGGCCGCGCGATCGTGCCATCCGGCGCATCGACTGGCGCTTACGAAGCTGTTGAGCTTCGCGACGGCGACAAATCCCGTTTCCTCGGCAAAGGCGTTCTGAAAGCCGTTGAGAACGTGAACACAATCATCGCTCCTGAAGTAATCGGTCTTGACGCTCTTGATCAAGTCGCAATCGACCGTAAAATGATCCAACTTGACGGTACGCCTAACAAAGCGAAGCTTGGCGCTAACGCGATCCTTGCCGTATCGATGGCAGTAGCTCGCGCTGCAGCTGACGCTCTTGATGTACCTCTTTACACTTACCTTGGCGGATTCAACGCTAAGACGCTTCCTGTACCGATGATGAATATCATCAACGGCGGCGAGCATGCTGACAACAACATCGACGTTCAAGAATTCATGGTTCTTCCTGTCGGTGCTGAAAGCTTCAAAGAGGCGCTTCGTATCGGCGCTGAAATCTTCCACAACCTGAAAGCTGTATTGCATGACAAAGGCCTTAACACAGCTGTAGGCGACGAAGGCGGCTTCGCTCCTAACCTCGGTTCGAACGAAGAAGCAATCACGACAATCATCTCCGCTATCGAGCGCGCAGGCTACAAGCCAGGCGTTGACGTATTCCTCGGTATGGACGTTGCTTCGACTGAATTCTTCAAAGACGGCAAATACGTGCTTGCCGGCGAAGGCAAATCGTTCTCCCCTGCCGAGTTCGTAGACCTGCTTGCTTCGTGGGTAGACAAGTACCCGATCGTATCGATCGAAGACGGCTGCTCCGAAGACGACTGGGATGGTTGGAAATTGCTTACCGAGAAACTTGGAAGCAAAGTTCAACTCGTTGGCGATGACTTGTTCGTAACGAACACAGAGCGTCTGTCCGACGGTATCGAAAAAGGCGTAGGCAACTCGATCCTCGTTAAAGTTAACCAAATCGGTACGCTTACTGAAACATTCGACGCGATCGAAATGGCTAAACGCGCTGGTTACACGGCAGTTATCTCCCACCGTTCCGGCGAGAGCGAAGACAGCACAATCGCTGACATTGCTGTTGCTACAAACGCTGGCCAAATCAAAACAGGCGCTCCGTCCCGTACGGACCGCGTTGCGAAATACAACCAATTGCTTCGCATTGAGGACCAACTTGGTTCGACTGCTCAATACGGCGGCAAAGCAGCATTCTACAACTTGAAAAACTTCAAATAAGACGCTTGAAGCAAGCTTCTTAAGCGTAAGAGGGAGACGGCCTTGTGCCGTCTTCTTTTTTTATGCGCGTTGTTGCAGGTTATGAACGGCGTCCGAGAGGGGGAATCTAATTTCATACTGATGATATGCAGAGGTGCAGGAAATGGGAATGAAGGAAGAGAGAGTGCAAGACAAGCCGATCATTGGCATGCAAATGTATTCGCTGCGCGATGAAGCGGAAATTGATTTCCTTGGAACGTTAGAGAAGGTTGCGGAGATTGGCTACAAAGCGGTCGAGCTTACCGGGTTTTTCAACGTGCCGGCCAAGGAACTGATGAATAAGCTGAAGATTCTTGGTCTGTCGGCGCCATCGGCGCATATCGCACTGAACTTCAACGATATGCCGAATATGCTCTCGGAGTTTTCGGCACAGCTCGAGTATGCGAAGGAAGTGGGCTTCGACTTTATCATTACACCGTGGGCACCGCTGCCGGAGGAGCCGTTAATGGATGATGTGAAGCATCTCGTCGACGTATTCACCAAATGCGGATTGAAGGTCAAGGAGATGGGGATGAAGTACGGCTTCCATAATCATGAGGATGAATTCAAGCTGATTGAAGGCAAGACCGTGCTTGAGCATCTGATGGAGCAAATGCCGAAGGAGCTTATGACGCTGGAGCTGGATCTTGGGTGGGTGCATATGGCTGGGTATGAACCGGATCTTTATATACACAAGTTCAAAGATCGAATCAAACTGATTCACGCGAAGGACTTCACGGATGGCCGCAAAGATATAGAGGTTGGGCGAGGCAAGGTTGGTTACGATAAGCTGATTCGTACAGCAGACAGCGCCGGTATTGCCTATATTTTTGTTGAGCAAGAGCAGTTTGAGGTAAGTTCGCTTGAAAGCGCGCGAGTGAATTTTGAATATTTCCGAAAATTGGGTTACGTCTGACATCCGGGTACTTGGTTGTCCTATTGTAATCTGTGCCCAGCTATGATAAAATCAGCTTATGTGTTTTTTACGGAGCACCTACGCTGGAGGTGGAATAAATGGAAATCGCTTTGAAAATTGTGCTTGTCATTTTCGCACTTGGCCTTATTGGCGTTGTTTTGCTTCAGAAGGGTAAGAGCGCTGGCTTGTCCGGAGCAATCACGGGCGGAGCTGAGCACTTGTTCGGTAAACAAAAAGCGCGCGGTCTGGATTTGTTCTTGCAGCGCTTGACGATCATTTTGGCAGTTGGATTCTTCGTCCTGGCATTGGTCGTTTCTTACTTCGTACAACAATAATTGAATGATCATGCGGAAAGCAGGGAGATATCCCTGCTTTTTTTGTATTTCTGCACATTGTCGCGGATGTATGGCTTCCATTTCGTGTATACTACATGGTATATGATAATCTATCAACCTGTTGMAGATTATACTAGAATACTGCGGCAGGCGTATGAGGAGAAATAGCGATAATGACAAATTACGAGCAGGAATTGCTTGATTTCATGAGGGAAACGGCATATAAGCCGATGACCTATCAAGAGCTTGAGAAGCACTTCGGTATTGAAGGCGCAGAGGAATTCAAGCAATTTCTAAAGCTGCTCAACCAGCTGGAGGATGAAGGGAAGATCGTTCGTACGCGCAATGAGCTGTATGGCGTACCGGAACGGATGAATCTGCTGAGAGGCAAGCTGCAGGCGCATGCGAAAGGCTTCGGTTTCCTGTTGCCCGACGAGAAGGATCACCCTGATGTCTATATTCATGCCAATGACTTGAAAAGCGCCATGAACGGCGATATATTGCTTGTCCGCATTACGTCGAAGAGCGAGGGCGGCGGACGGATGGAGGGCGAGGTCGTTCGGGTCGTCCAGCGTGCGGTTACGCAAATCGTCGGCACGTTCGAGAATCACGAATCGTATGCGTTCGTTGTGCCTGATGACAAACGGATCAATCGCGATATTTTTATTCCTAAGGGCGGATTTGAAGGTGCGGTTTCGGGCCAGAAGGTCGTCGTGCGAATCGTGTCGTATCCGGAAGGCCGTTCCGCTGCCGAAGGGGAAATTGTCGAAGTACTCGGGCATAAGGATGACCCGGGCATCGATATTTTGTCGATTATTCGCAAGCATCAATTGCCGGAAGGTTTCCCCGATGAGGTGATGGCGGAAGCGGACGCTGCTCCGGATGAGATTACGGAGGAAGAGATCGTTCAGCAGGGCAGACGCGATCTTCGCGGAGAGGTCATCGTGACGATTGACGGTGAAGATGCGAAGGACTTGGACGATGCGGTACATGTGAAGCGGCTGGAGAACGGTAATTTTCTGCTTGGCGTACACATTGCCGATGTCGGCTACTACGTGCGGGAGAAGTCTGAGCTTGACCAGGAAGCGTATCGGCGCGGATGCAGCGTTTATTTGGTGGACCGCGTTATTCCGATGCTGCCGCATCGATTGTCGAATGGAATATGCTCGCTGCATCCGAAAGTCGACCGGCTGACTTTGTCGTGCGAAATGGAATTTGATGCGAAGACGCTGAAGCGCGTTAGGCATGATGTGTTCACGAGCGTCATCCGCACGAAAGAGCGTATGACGTATACGAACGTGAAGAAGCTTCTAACGGCGACCGATGAAGAGCCGCAGACGGAGCTTAAGGAGCGTTATGCGGATTTGCTCGACATGTTCGCGCTAATGGAGCAGCTTGCGATGCGGCTTCGTTCGAAGCGGATGAAGCGCGGCGCAATCGACTTCGACTTCGTGGAGTCGAAGGTTATCGTCGATGAGACGGGTAAGGCGGTCGATATCGTTAAACGCGAACGTTCGGTAGCTGAGCAGATTATCGAGGAATTCATGCTTGTAGCGAACGAGACAGTGGCCGAACATTTCCACTGGCTGCGCGTGCCGTTCCTATATCGAATCCATGAAGACCCGAATCAGGAGAAGCTGCTTACGTTCATGCAGTTCGCCTCTAACTTCGGCTATGTGGTGAAGGGTAAAGGCAATTCCGTTCATCCTCGAGCGCTGCAGACGTTGCTGGAAGAGATACAAGGGAAGAAGGAAGCAACGGTCATCTCGACGATGATGCTTCGTTCGATGAAGCAAGCGAAGTATGATGCGGAAAGCCTTGGCCACTTCGGTCTCGCTGCTGAATTCTATTCGCACTTCACGTCGCCGATCCGTCGTTACCCCGATCTTGTCATCCACCGTATCATTCGCGAGGTGATTGAGGGAGGCGGACATTTGACGGAAGCGCGGCATGAGGCGCTGACGGCTAGAATGCCGGAAGTTGCGCAGCACTCCTCCGAGCGCGAGCGGGTGGCGGTCGATGCCGAGCGCGATACGGAGCAGCTTAAGAAATGTGAGCTGATGCTCGATAAAGTAGGCGAAGAGTTCGAAGGTATCATTAGCAGCGTAACGAGCTTCGGCATGTTCATCGAGCTGGAGAATACGGTTGAGGGTCTCATTCGGTTGAGCGATCTGACGGATGATTATTACCACTTCCACGAGCAGCACATGATTCTCATCGGTGAGCGTACGTCGAAAATCTATCGCATCGGCGATGAAGTGAAGATCCGGATCGCGCGCGTAAGCATGGCGGATCATACGATCGACTTCGAGCTCGTCGATATGAAGCCGCGGAGCGGCGCGATGAAGGGTATTGCCGACGCGGGATTCGGCGTCGGCGGGCGCGGCGGCAAGAAGCGCGGCGGCTATGGCAGCCGCGGTGAGGGCGGCCGCGGCGGAGACCGCTCAGGCGGAGCGGGCGGTCGCGGTGGTCGCGCCGGCGCGGGGCGCGGAGGCGCAGTCGGAGGTGGAACTGGCGGCCACGGGGGTAACCCGTGGGTGGCGACTGGCGGCGGCCAAGGCGGCAAGCGACGCGGGCGCGGCGGTAACGGGGCAGGCGCTGTAGGAGCTGGTGCTGCGGGTAACGAACCAGGACGCGAGGATCGGGCATCGTGGAAGATCCCCGATGGAGCTGCAGGTGATCGTCAGGAGTCGCAATCGCGAGGCGATTCTGCTGAAGGCGGCAAAAAGCAGCAAACCGACATGTGGGGCTTGCCGATCCGGGGAGGTCGCAGCAGTTCATCATCAAGCGGCGGCCATTCGGTTGGTTTCAGCAGGAACGGCAGCAGCGGTCAGGGCGGAGGTAAGCGGAAGAACGCGACGTCTGGCGGCGTATTCAATGCCAACCGTTCGAGCGGCAGTCAGCCAGGACCTGATGCTGCCGGCGGGGGTGAAGGCAAGAAGAAACGTAAGAAGAAGAGCGGAGGGGGAGGCGGCAACGCGACAGCTGCCTTCGTCCGGAAGAAGCGTAAATAAGCGATTAAAGGGTTAGCGGCGCACTCGTTCGGGAGGCCTACCGGGTGCGCCGTGTTTTGGACGAATTGGGAAATTATATTTATATTTGGGCTTGTCGCTTGCTTTTTAATTGTGGGAATAGTATACTCAAGTCAATCGATGATATGAACCTGAATTCACATATTGAAAAGGGTGTCATTATAGTCATGAAACCCTTTCCAATGTGTGAATTTTTTGTTTAAAGACAAACCAGGCGCATATTAATATTATTTTTTTGGAGGTTTTACACATGCAACAAGGTACAGTTAAATGGTTTAACGCAGAGAAAGGTTTTGGCTTCATCGAAGTTGAAGGCGGCAACGATGTATTCGTACATTTCTCCGCAATCACTGGCGAAGGCTTCAAAACTCTTGAAGAAGGCCAACGCGTTGAGTTCAACGTTGTTCAAGGCAACCGTGGACCACAAGCAGAAAACGTAGTTAAGCTGTAATAGCTTACTCGTTGAACGGAACCGTCCTTAGCTTTGGCTAAGGACGGTTTTTGTGTATACAGGGGATTGGCAACTTCTTGCATTCCGCTTACAAAGTTGCTACAATAAATTTCTGAATATAAACATTTTACGCTGCAAAGTTGAGGTGACCGGCATGGGCAAGAAAGCCGACGGCAAGCAATTAGCCCAGAATAAGAAAGCTTCCCATGACTACTTCATCGAAGATACCTTTGAAGCGGGAATGGTGCTTACGGGCACGGAGATCAAGTCGCTGCGCAACGGCAGAGCCAATATAAGCGATGCGTTCGCAACGATTCGCAATGGCGAAATCTTCATTCATAACATGCATATTAGTCCGTTCGAGCAAGGCAATATCCATAATCCCACCGACCCAACTCGGGCGCGCAAGCTGCTGCTGCATAAGGCTCAGATCCACAAGCTATACGGTCTGTCCAAGCAAGAAGGCTATGCTATCGTGCCGCTTAAGATCTACGTGCGCAATGGATATGCGAAGCTGCTCATCGGTCTAGGTAAAGGTAAGAAACAGTATGACAAGCGCGATACGGCTGCTAAGCGCGATGCACAACGCGATATTCAGCGTGCGCTGCGCGAGAAGCAGAAGGTCGCCAGATAGTTGCAGCATTACCATGGATGATCCCAGCCATTGTTGCCAACAACAATGACGAGCATTAGCCGGAAATTCGTGTTATACTAAAGCAGTAGCAAAGGCAATACAACGCAAGCTCAACTGATCAATAACAGATCTGCTGGATAATAAGCAGCTGTTGTTGCTCGCTAATCCTGAAGCTTCATTGACGCTAAACGCTTGAGGTTGAATGAATTTCAACGGTCAGCCGTTTATGCCAAGATGGGGGCGTTCTTGGATTCGACGGGGATTGTACGAGCGCGGGTTGCGGGTAGCAGGGAGTCGTCTGCTTCATCAACGCTAAAGCCAATTAAATGGCAAACAACAACAAAACTACGCTTTCGCAGCTTAATAACCTGTGAGCGTGCTCCTACCTAGCATCGCCCATGTGACTAGACTAGGGGCTAACAAGTAGTGGGATACGCCGCTTCGGTCTCCGCCTGGGGTCGACGGAAGAAGATAATCAGGCTGACCCAACGCGTAGTCGGTTACGGGACGACGCTCGGGTGACATCAATACCGTGACTACACCCGTAGAAGCCTGTGTGGCGTGATCTTCGGACAGGGGTTCAAATCCCCTCGCCTCCACCAATACCATGAGAAAGAGCACCGTATTAGGTGCTCTTTTTGCATTCTAATTAATCAACGAAGTATACACCTTTTCAAGGTAAGCAATAGCAACATGTTCCGCTTCTTCTTTTATAAGTACATCAGAATGTTGACGTAAGCGTTGATAGAGGTGGATAGTGCTTTTTAACGCATGGTAGCAACTCTCGAAACCGTGTAAAGGGATGGTCTTTTTTAGTTCTTCTATTTCACTGATGCCATACTGTTCCAGCTTTCTAACGCCTCTAGGTAGTTGACCATTACGCATCAAAACCAAAGGACCTAATACAACACTGCGAATAAATGTAATATGATCGATCAATTCAAACCATTCTCCTCTTCCCAGCTTCGTGGCGCCGTAATGGATCCAGACCCAGAAGCGGTCCTCTATCCATTGTGAATTAGGGTATGGATGTGAGGGAGAGGTTTCATTAAAGATTTTACTGATTTCCTGATCTTTTTCCCATAAAATAAGCGGGTTTTCAATTCGTATTTCAAGCTCTTCCAATGTTACAAATTTAAGATCTACATGCAGTGGCTCTGGTCCGTATAAGCAAATAACCACACGAGGTTCACCAACGTGTTCACCTGTGAATCCAGAAAGTAATTTGCCCAATCCTTCTGCAATGAGAAGCCGTTGATTCATGATTTGCTCCTGGTAGGCTGAGTCATATACGATGATAAGGTCTAAATCGCTATACTCATCCATGGTGTTCGTCATCATCGAACCACCAGCAAGGAGACCTCGAACTCGTCGATCTTGACTTAGTTTTTCCTTTGCTTGACACACGAATCGTTCGTGTACAGGTAAAAGCATATAAAGCACCCCTTATAACATGACCCAAAAAATGGGTATTACGCCAATTTATCATTTCATATGAACTTTGTCAATTATAAACTGGGCGATACTCGGGTGAAATCAAAACTGTGACTACACCCGTAGAAGCCTGTGTGGCGTGATCTTCGGACGGGGGTTCAAATCCCCTCGCCTCCACCAATACCATGA